>DATKEJ010000199.1:0-8432 GCA_035512315.1 Rhodothermales bacterium
CCGACCTGGTGACGGCAAGCATTGGCCCCGTGGCAGACGACCGGATCGATGACGAGGGCTATATCCTCGAGGTCGGTTCAGACGGAATCCGGATTCAGGCCAATACCGATCAGGGGGCCTTCTACGGGCAGCAGACGGTTAAACAGCTGGTTCGGGGGTTCCGGGAACGGGGTGAAATCCCAGGAATGCGCATTGTCGACTGGCCCGACCTGGCATTCCGGGGAATCAGCGACGACATCAGCCGCGGTCCGGTGCCAACGCCCGAATTCCTCCGCCGCCAGATCGACCGGCTGGCGGAAATGAAATTCAACGCGCTCACGTACTACACGGAGCATGTAGTCAGAACGGAGTCCCATCCCGAGTTCGCCCCGTTCAACGGATCGATCGACATCCAGGAGTGGGAGGAACTGGCTGATTACGCCCGCGAGCGACACGTCACGCTCCTTGGCAATTTTCAATCGTTCGGCCATTTCGAGCGGATCCTCGAACATCCGAAATATGCTCCACTCGGTGAGGCCGGCAAGGTGCTATCTCCGGTGCTCCCGGAAAGCCGGGCGCTACTGCGTGACATCTATTCGGAGATGGTTCCGGCTTTCGACGCCGAGGTCTTCGTCGCAAACGGAGACGAGACGTTCGATTTGGGACGCGGCCCGTCGAAGCCGCGGGCCGACAGCCTGGGCATCGGCGTCGTCTACGCCGAGCACATGCTCAACATCAAGGAGATCCTTGACAGCCTTGGCGTCGGCATGGTCATGTGGGGCGACGTGCTGCTCCAGCATGAGGACGCGCTGCGGATGATCCCTCCCGAAGTGGTTGTCGGCACGTGGGACTACACCCCGCGCGACTCCTACGACTTCATGATCACGCCCTTCGTCGAAAAGGGGCATCCGGTTCTTATCTGTACGGGCGTCCTGCATTCGAGCCGTATTATGCCGGAGTTCCAGACCGCCCTCAACAACATCAGGCTGCTCACATCCGACGGCGTGCGTCTGAACGTACTGGGTCTCCTAAACACGGTTTGGGATGACGGCGGGAGTGCTTTTTTTTCACGGAATTGGTATGGAGTCGCTTACGCGGCCGATCACGGCTGGAACTCGCGCCGAGATCCGAATGAGGACGCGCGGTTCGACGTCCGATTCAGTATCGCCCAGTACGCAGACTCCGCCCGCGGACTGGTCGACGCCATCCATTACTTGAACCGCCTTGCCGATCTGGAGCCGACAGACGGGATGACGGAAAAGGTTTTGTGGGCGAAGCTGGTTCCGGATCGGGGGCAGAGCCTGCGCATCAGCATGGCCGACTGGGACGAGGTCGTCATGTGGAGCGACTCGGCGACTTCAGCACTCGAGCGGTCGGTGGCCACGATCAACTCCACGGACCTGGCCTATTTTTCCTTCACCGCCGACTTGTATCGGCACATGGCGCGGGTCCGCGAGAATCTCCTGCTGGCTGCCTCCAACTACGCGAAGGCCACTCTTCTTCAGCGGACCGATCGCGAGAAGGCCGACGATCTGCTGGCCGAGGCCCTGCATGCGGTCGGGTCGAGCCGCGAGTCGGTTGCTGCGATCAGTGACGAATACGAAAGGCTCTGGCTGATGGAGAATCGCCCGTACGCTCTCGACTGGACCATCGATCGCTTCGACGGCCAGGATGCTGATCTGGCCGACGTTGAAAGGAGATTGACGGAAGCCACCGATGTGTTTTCGTCCGGGGAGTTCCTTCCTTCACCTACCGAAGTGCGACTGGCGATAACCGAAAGTGAGGGGAAGTACTTCCGCGAATGGCTGATGAGCGGCACGCTTCCCAATGATTCTGCCGGCGCCTGGGGCTCACAAATCGACTACCTGGAAGCTATGGGAGGAGAGCTGGGCGTAAGGCCCGGAGTTGCCGACGAATGGGAGTACGACGGCGCTACGTACCGATGGCATCGGAACGAGACGCCGTACCACGCCGAAGTCAATCTCGCGGAGCTGTATCCAAAGGATGTTCGCCATGTCGCCATGTACGCCTTCGCTACGATCACTTCGCCGCGTGCCAAACGCGTGCGAGCCACCGTGGGCAGCAACGACAGCATAAAAATCATCTTGAACGGAGAAGTCGTGTTCGAGAACAGTGTGAAGCGGGCACTGATTGTCGACGCCGACGTGGTCTGGCTCGATCTTAAGGAGGGTCGCAACGACCTCCTGCTGAAGATCAGCCAGGGCACCGGCGACTGGGGTTTCTCCTTCCGGCTCCCCGACGAAGTCGTTCGCAGCAGGAAGAATCGCTATCGGATAGTGGAATGAACGAGAGCTTGAAAAACTCCCGTCGCTCAAACCGGATCACATTTTCTGCTTTCTGCTTTCTGCTTTCTGATTTCTACTCCTCCGTCAAGTACGTCCCTCTCTCGTCTTCCGGCTTGAGCCTCTCGACCTGAGGCGGGTACTCGCGCATTCTCAGGTCGTTTCGGATCCCGGTGACCTGCCACGAGACCTTGACGTATGGCTTGTCTGTGCGAATGGAGAATCGGTTCCCGTCGATCTCCTCGGAAATGATAGCCCGTGCAAATGTCCCGACGACGGTCAACTGGTATCGAAAGTCCTTGTTGATCTCGTCGAACCATTCCGGCAATGTCACCGAAGCCCGGCCCTCTCGGTCTGTGATCACGTTGCCGCTGTAGAGGTTCAGTACCTCGCTCGACTCCATGGCAAAGTGGTAGAGATACTTGTTGGCCGGATCGAGCGGATGGTCGATGCGGAAGTTCTTGGTTCCGGCGACGTCGAGGTTTCCATTTATATCGACGTTGTCGTCGATGATCAAATCATTATACATGAAAACGTTGTCCTCGAAGGTAGCGCCCCCCTCGACGTGCAGCTCGTCCCGAATTAGGACGTAGCCGTCGAAGACTCCGGCGTAGTTGTAGACGCCTTTTCCAACTCCTACTCCATAGATCCCGGCCGTCGGGTCTCCGAATGCCCCGTTCTCCGATGCCGAACCATAGACGCCGTACTTGCCGCCAGTTCCTCGGACACCGTAACCGTCGGGAGAGTCGCTGTCGCCGTAGACGCCGTACGTGATGCTGGATCCTGCAGTAGCAAGTCCTCGCACGCCGATGCCGGCTCCCGCCGCGGTTTCGCCGCTCACGCCGACACCAAGAATGGATGAGGCAGTCGCTCGCACGCCAATGGCTCCACCCTCTGCGTTTAATCCGTAGCCTGATCCTGAGGTCGTTGCCTCAATGACGTTTTCCGAACTTCCCGAAAACGCAATTTGGAAATACCCTGCGTTGCCGGTTCCGTTCGTGTAAGCGAACAACGCTTCGCTGCTGTTGCTTGCGTTATTGATTTCGAAATGACCGGCGCGGCCCGTTCCTGAATTGTGTCCGAAGACTCCGCGACCGCTCCCGGTCGACAGGCCGTAGACGGCCAGACCCGAACCGCTCGTCATCCCGTACACACCGTACGCGTCGACGGCATCGGCGGTTGCGGTGCCGTACACCCCGGTCTTGGGCGCCGTCCCATAGACGCCGAAGCCCGTGTTTGAATTGCTTTTCCCGAAAACGCCGTAATTAGGATGACTTGTGAGCGTTGTGTTGGCAAGTCCATAAACACCAGTCCCTTCGTCGGATGCACTGAAGCCGTAAACGCCCCGATTCGTGCCGACGAATGACGACCCGTACCCACCCAGTCCATGACCGGTCTGCGCATGCGTCTCGCCGCGAATCGCATCGGCGTCCCCGTTGTTGATCCAGAAGGCGGTGCCGCCGGCAGATACGTTGTGGACTTGCGGGAACACGAGGCTCATGGCATAGGGAGTGGCGGTCAGTTGGGTGGGATAGCGGAAAGTGCTTCCGTCGCCGTTGTCCTGGATTTCCAGCCACAACTGCCTATAGAACTCGAGGCTTTCCAAGGGTGTCACGCTTCCCAGAATCACGTTGAAGATCCCGTTTTCGACCAGCACGTTCGGCTGCACCTCCGACCAGACAATCGTCGGAGACGCCGTTGTGTCGTCAAGCAGCCTGAACGTGAGCGACAGCATCGTATCGGGCGCCACACCCTTGAAGTCCAGACTCCCTTGGAAGCTCAGGAGCGCCGGAGCCTGTGCCACCGCCGGAAGGTTGCTGAACACGAGGACAGAAAACATGGCAAGAGTGGCGAGCAAATTTCGCATGACGAATCCGTACGGTTTGTGTGGGCCCGTATGGGGCAGTTGGCGCTTCGCACGACCGGATCGCTCCCCCGGCTGCGCGCCGGCCAGGGCGGCAAACCGACCTTCGAGTGACTTTCAGCGCTTAGCCGCCCCCTCCGGCGGGGGACCACGTCACAGCGTGACACCCTGCACCCTGCACCCTGCACCAAGTACCAAGTACCCTGCACCCTGCACCTAAAAGCAAGACGCCCGGCCCAAGTTACCCCGAGCCGGGCGTGAATTCATCGATCATCGATCATAGATCATCGATGCCCCGTGCCTACTTCAGCAGCGTGACTGTCCGCTCGAAGACGCCATCTTCCGTCAGCATCCTGAGGAAGTACGTTCCGCTCGGCAGGCTGCCCGCATCGATCGTCACCTTGTGTCGACCGGCGGCTACCTGTCCGTCAACGAGCACTCGGATCGGGCGTCCCACCACGTCGAACAGCATCATCGATACCTTGCCGGACACCGGGACGTCGTACCCTACGGTCGTCGTCGGGTTGAACGGGTTCGGATAGTTCTGATGTAGTGCGAAGTGCTCAGGCACGTCGGCTGTTGTCTCCGTTCCGGTTACGACAGCCGGTGACGTCTCGTCTGAGAACCTGCTTCGGTTTCCCGCGAAGTCATAGGCTGCGACACGGTAGTAGTAGGTGTTGCCTACTTCGATCGTCTCATCGGAATACTCCGGCGATGTGACCCTCTTGAGCGGGAGCACCGTGTTTGGATTGAAGCCCTGTCTCGTGCTGCGGTAGACTTCGAAGTAGTTGAAGTCTTCGTCGACCGGATCATCCCACGTCACGCGGACCCAGTAACTGCCTGTGTACTGGGCAACGTTCGACGGCGCCTGCGGCGCAAGATTGTCGATCGAGTATCCGCTGACGGGCTCCGATCTGACGAAGATCTGGCTGTCGGACGTATGTCCCGACACCATGAACGTTGTCTCTACCAGTATCGTGGACGTCGAGTCATAAAGCGTCGGTGCGATGGCACTGTAGAGTTCCATCTGCGCGGCCGGTTGGCTGGCTACCGCCGTCCAGATCCCGTCGTTGTGAGCCAGTGTTGCGCCGGCATCCACTTTGTCAGCCGGAACTGCTTCGAGTGACTTGTACGTCGGTTCGGTCTTGGTCGACACGCTCGATTCCGACAGTCTCCACACGTAGTAGATCTGAATCGGATTGTCGCTCGGTCCATCACCGCCGAAACGCGTCCAGATCACCTCGACTTGCTTGCCCTGGTCGTTCGGCACGTCCTTGACGGCGGCGATCGTTCCTGGGCTCAGCACGCCGTAGAGCAGGACTTGCTCAGACAGCTGCAGCAGGGACGTCGCGAACCGGAAGTTGTGGAGCCCGTGACTGCCGTCCTCGTGGACGAATATCCAGTTGAACGCTGCTTTGAGCTGTACCGAGTTGTAGTCAGGCGCGACGACGACGGTCGTATCGCCCAGCGGAGGCAGCAGCATGGCGACTCGGTTGAGAAGACCCTGGATCTCGGCCTTAGCACTCTCAACTTCTCCGTCCCCGTCATAGTCGTCGCGCGCCATCAGGTCGTCGAACGTCTGGATCTGACCGTGGCACGGCTGGCATGGCTCCACGAAATGGAGTATCCCGTCGTGGTAGCCACGCTCTCCCGGCAATGGCTCTTCGGGAGTGTCCGGATCCTCCAGGTGCATGTTCCAGGTGTGCCCACCCAGCATGCCTTCTCCCACTCCGGACGGTGCTTCGGCCATATGGCAGCCGACGCAGAGGTCGGGGACCGCATCGCGGTGAGTCGAGTTCGGAAGATCGCGTCCGAACGTAGCGACGTTTGTGCCGGCTAGCATGTCGGTCTGGTTGCTGTAGTGCGGGCCGTACCGTGGGGCGTACTGGTTCGTGTAAGTATCGGCGTTTACGCGGGACTTGTGGCAGTTCATGCAGAGACGGCCGTTACCGCCGAAGCGAACGACTTCGCCGTTCATCAGGGTAACGTCCTCTACATTTCGGAGTTGGAACTCGTGTTCAGCGCTATGCGGGTCATGGCACACGGCGCAGGTGATCGGGACGTTGCCCGAGGTCAGTTCCAGGTTACTCGAGGGCTCGAGGTTGGCGATGCCGCCCCACCCACTGTGGCAGGGAGCACAGGTAGCGCTCGTTCCGCGCGCGAATGTTGTACCGGAACCGTGTTTCGAGAATTTCCACTCTGCGTTCTTGACGTGGTACGGCTCCTCCTCATGACACCGGCCGCAGACACCCTCGTCGATCGACACCTCGATGGTGCGAACATCGCCGAAGTGCTGGCTTCCCGGACCGTGGCAGTTCTCACACTGGATGTTGGAGACCTGAGCCAAGGCCGGGTAGTTGTCGACGATGTCCTGCCAGTTTCCTTGTTCGAGGGTGGCCGGGAACATCCATCCGAGCGCCGCAGCGACGTCATCGAATCCGCCGTTGTCGGCCTCTGGGTCCACGTTGTAGCCGACCGTGTGGCACTCGACACAATTGCTGTTGTAGTGGTCACTCTTGAGGCCGTCGATGGCCTCGGTGAACATCGTTGCGTGGCCCGTTTCAGCCCACTCGTTCGTGTTCCCGGAGTGGCATGCGGCGCATTGGCCCTTCGTGCGATCAGGCGTCGCACCGCCGATGCTGCCCACACCGACGTATTTGGCGGCTGTGATGGTCACGTTGGCGGACGAAGAGCCGCCTGCAGTCGCGATCGTCAGGTCGATGATGTATTGTCCCTCAACATCCGGCCGGAAAGTCGTTCCTTGCAGATTGGTGCTATCCAGCGCGGCACTCGAGCCGTTTGGACGGGAGCTCAGCGTCCACGCGTAGGACGTGACTTCCTCGCCCGCCGTCTCGTGTCCACGCAGATACGTCAACTCACCGACGCCCACGACGGACAGGCCGGTGGACGGGTGCGTCGACAGGCCGGCGTGGTGGAGCTCATCGGGGCTCCATGCGACGACCTCGATCTGGGCAACCGGCTGAAGGTTGACCGCCATCGAAGCGCCAACGACCAGGAGTGCGCCGGCAACGGATACTAGCAGATGTTTCATAGTGAGAAATCCTCCTGAGGATCGTTACCGCCTACCCCTGACCCCAGCAATCTACGAGTGGCCTTCGGCGGAATCTCTAAGTCAGTGCTCATGATTTTGCAGTCTTACAGGCACAACCATAAGTGGCAGATGACCTGCGCGCGTAAATACCGCATCGGCGGATTACCGGTCTTAAAGGCGTTCCCGTCTCAAGCTGTAGGGAAAACCCTGACCCATTTAGCAGTATGCCCCCTGATTCGGTGGTCCTCAGGAAGGCGGATCTTTGGCTTCGAGTGTATGTCGCCATTACTGCACGCTATTACTAATAATCGGAATGGACGATCAGACCGTCAACTGGCTATTATGTAACTCATCGTCTCGAACCCGCCACTTACCGATATTGAGGACATGAGCCAGCCAAGTGAATCCAGACGCCGGTTCGTAAACTTTCTCCTTGGAGGCGGACTGATCGGCTGGCTCGGAAGCGTGCTGTATCCGGTCTTCTCATTTCTCAAACCCCCGGAGATCACGGAGGCCGGCGTGGGCAGCGTCAGCGCGGGGATGGCCTCTGACATTCCGTTCAACAGCGGTCAGATCGTACGCTACGGGCGGTCGCCCGTGCTGCTGGTCCGAAGAGAGGACGGCGCATTCAGGGCGTTCGGGGCTACCTGTACTCACCTTGACTGCATTGTGCAGTATCGCGACGATCTTCGACACATATGGTGCGCCTGTCACAACGGACACTACGATTTGCAGGGGCGCAACATTTCCGGCCCGCCGCCGCGACCGCTCACCGAGTTCGACGTCAACGTGGTGAACGATGAGGTGCTCGTTTCACGCCGCGAGTCAAGCGTATGAACGACGGCCGAAGATTCAACCTTTTCGCCTGGCTCGACGAGCGCTTCGAGCTGACGCCCCTTATCGAGTTCGCCCGAAAGAAGTCGGTCCCGGTCCATCGGTTTACGTTTCTGTACTATCTGGGGGGCATCACGCTGCTGCTCTTCATCATCATGGTCTGCTCCGGCATTCTGCTGCTGATGTACTACCAGCCGGGCATCGAGAGCAGCTACGAGAGCGTCCGGTTCATCATGACGAAGGTGAAGTTTGGATGGCTGTTCCGATCGATTCACCACTGGTCGGCGAACCTCATGATCCTGTTCGCTGTCTTGCATATGCTGAGCACGCTGTTCACTCGAGCGTACAGAAAGCCGCGCGAGCTGACGTGGGTCACGGGTTTCATCCTGCTCTGCCTCGC
>DATKEJ010000200.1:0-5214 GCA_035512315.1 Rhodothermales bacterium
GGACTCTCCGCCTGAGACGTCTGCAGTGTCGTCGAGATATTCACCATGAGCTCCGTTCCCGGCCGATGCCACGCGCCCGACACGTTCTGGCTCGTCGTCCCGTCAAAGAACACGCCCAAGTGGGGCTGCTCGAGCCACTTCTTGGATTCCGGGACGACGGTGGACCGTGTCTGGCCATCCGTCGGAACCACGAGCGTGTCTTTTCTGGAGTCGCTGCCGGCGATAAGGTCTCGAAAGATGGTGACCATCTGATCCGTGGACTCGATAGTCAACGCCATCGACCGCCACGGATCGACGTCGCTTGACTTCTCCGCGATCAGGCTCCACGAGCCCGTCAGGGACTGATCCGGCTGCGCCAACCCCGGCATCGCACTAAGACAGATGGCGAGGATGGCCGCGGCCGGCGCTATTGGTAGTGAGTGTATTCGTCGCATGCCTGTTTGATTGAGCTCCATTCACGGAGAGGTCATTCCATCGACCAGTCTCTGAATCAACGCGGCGTCGTCAGGTAGAAGGCCCGCGGCGGGAAGTCGTCCCACCAACTCGGCCCAGCGCTCGTCCTGCACGTACGCCCGTTTCAGGTACGCCACAGCATCCTCCTCCTGGCCCGTGTCGGCGAGCGTCACGCCCACCCAGAACGGCGCCTCACCATTGGTCGCCGCATCAGGTACATAATTCATCGCCTCGCTGTAGGATTCGAGGGCCATGGGAATGTCACCTTTGACAACCCATCCATCGCCCTCGTTGAGCTTCAAATACGCTCGCTGCAGCTGCACCAGGCGCTTGAGCTCGCCGACCGGATCGGCATGATCCTCGACTCGGAGGTCGAAGGTCCGTCCTTCCCACGAGTTTGCCATCCGCTCCGGACCGACGATCAGTATTGCGGCCGACTGCCGACCACGGATGTCACCGCCTTCGCCCTCTGCCGCCTCCAGCGCGGCAAGCATGCGGTCTGCCAGATCGCCTGTCGATGTCTCATACGCCTGCGCCATAGCGCCCCAGACCGTCGGATTCTCCATAAGGTTGGCTTGCGCCGAGTAGCCGGCGCCTACCTGGTGCCCGGCAGCGAAGATCGCTGAACTCCCAGTGTGAGCTGAAACGTTCCCGCCCGCATCGACCATCGCCACCTGACGTACCGCCTCACCCTGGTCGGTGGAAACAAGTGCCGCCAGTGCCTGCTCCGCCGTTCGACCCGCCCTCATGAGTTCCAGACCGAGCGGCCCGTACGACACCTCGACGAAGGACTGCGTGGCAACCGCCCCGACACCGGCTTCCGCCCACGGCACGATCGGACCGACAGAAAACCAGTGCGACTGAACCGCAACGCCCATCTCTCCGGTCACCGAGTCCCTCGCGACAATAGAGTACGTCGCAACCGGCCGGCGGGCCGACTGCGCCCATGTTTCTTGAACAAACAGTAATACAATGGTTGCAATTAGCAACTGACGTATGAAAGATCGATAGGTGATTGTCATAAGGTTGCTCCGGTATTGTTCAATGTATGATTTCAGGAGGTCAACTGATCCCAATCCACCGCCGCGGCGTTCTTCAATTTCGGTAAACGTAGATCCATCAGGTCGGAATACTTTCGGGCCGAGGCACAATTGAAGATGACGACACGATCCTGCGGGTCGATCCAGCCGGAATCTGCCAGTAACTCGAGCGCGCCGATGCAGGTTGCCGATTCCGGACAGACCGAGATGCCCTCGTCCGCCGTTGCCTGCCGCATCCATGACTCGATTCGCGATTCCTGAACGGCGATGGCGCGTCCTCCACTCCCCCTTATCGCGTCCAATATTAGAAAATCACCGATCGCGCCCGGTACGCGTATGCCGCGGGCAATGGTATTTGCATTATCGAAGGGCCGGCAGAATCGTTCGCCGCTTTCATACGCTCGAACGACAGGGCAGCATCCTTCCGACTGGACGGCAACCATTCTGGGCAGGCGCGAACGGTCAATCCAACCGATCTCCACCAGCTCCTGGAACGCCTTCCACATGCCGATCAGTCCCGTGCCGCCGCCGGTCGGGTACAGGATCACGTCGGGCAATTCCCAGCCGAATTGCTCGGCGAGCTCGAATCCCATCGTCTTCTTCCCTTCCAGACGGTACGGCTCCTTCAGAGTCGATAAATCGAACCAGCCCATTCTTTCCTTTCCGGCCGCGACGATCCTGCCGCATTCGTCGATCAGTCCTTCGACGAGAAAGACATGCGCTCCGGCGAGCGCAGCCTCCATCCGATTGACGGCAGGAGTGTCGTCAGGCATGAACACCCACGCCTCGAGTCCGGCCCGGGCCGCGTAGGCAGCCATGGCCCCTCCTGCGTTTCCGGCCGTCGGAATCGCAACGCGTTGAATGCCCGACGCTTTGGCCATCGACATTGCGACGGCCTGCCCGCGGCTCTTAAATGATCCCGTAGGCAGCAGCGATTCGTCTTTGATCCAGACGTGCTCGAGCCCGAACCGGCGTCCGGTCTTCGCACACGGAATCAACGGAGTCGCGACTTCTCCCAGAGAGACCTCGTCACCTTCGAGCACAGGAAGCAGCTCCCGAATTCGCCAGAGCTCCGAGTCCCGGCCGGCCAGCATCTCCCTGGAAACGGCCCGGCGAACACCCGCAAGGTCATACCGTACCAGAATGGGGCGTCCGTTGTGCATCGAATAAACGGGGCCGGGCGGGAGCCGGGCTCCGTCAATCGAGCCTTCGAAATGGTCGACAAAGGGCGAGAGCGGCGTCCCCGAACGATCCCCCACGCTCGAGTCCCTAAGACTACTCGAACTCAAGCTCGATTCCACCCATAAAATTCGCGAGCCAGTTGTAAACGACGGCGCTCAGATACCCCATGATGAAACCGGCGATCCCATACAGAATCGGAAAGGTGATGATGGCGCCCGTCCCGAACATGAAGCCGAATCCGCCTCCCATGTCACCCGACACCATGCCCGGATCGAACATCTGACTGGTCATCCATGCGACGACGGCAAAAATAATCCCGAACAGCAGTCCGATGGCGACGCACAGGACACCGTAGATTTTGGCGCACGACATGGGCCCAATTCGTTTCAAAACCATAACGGGGGAGGGGTTTGGTGAGAGAAAACTGTGTCAAGGATAGTAGGGCGGACAAACTTGGGGTGCAATCGTTCGGTATTTTGGTTCCACCGTATTAAATGATGCACTTTGATACAACGCGTAACATATTGTGATTGAACGCTATACCCGTCCAGCCATGGGCGCTGTCTGGACTGAAGAAGCGCAGTTCGATTCGTGGCTCGAGGTCGAGCTGGCGGCCTGCGAAGCTTGGGCGGAACTCGGTGAGATTCCCGCCGAAGATGTTGCGGTGCTGAGACGCGATGCGTCGTTCTCTGTCCAGCGGATCCACGAGATCGAGGAAACAACTCGTCACGACGTAGTGGCATTCACGCGGGCCGTGAGTGAGACGCTGGGGGAGGAGAAGAAATGGATTCACTATGGTTTGACGTCGTCGGACGTCGTCGACACGGCGCTGGCACTGCGACTTGCGAAGGCAAACGTCCTGCTGCGCGCCGGTATCCGCGAGCTGATTGAAGTCCTTGCCAAGCGCGCCCGTGAGCATCGGGATACCGTCATGGTGGGTCGCACCCACGGGGTCCACGCCGAACCGACGAGCTTCGGTCTGAAGCTGGCCCTCTACTATGCGGAAATGAAGCGAAACGAGGAGCGATTTGGCGCAGCAGCAGACGGCGTTTGCTTCGGAAAGGTCTCCGGGGCCGTGGGGACGTTCGCGAACATACCGATGGAAGTTGAGAGGCTCACGTGCGAACGCCTGGGACTGCAGCCTGCACCGATTTCCACTCAAATCCTGCAGCGAGATCGTCACGCGCACTACATGGCGGTGCTGGCATTGATAGGCGCGACTCTGGAGAAGCTCGCAGTGGAAATCCGCAGTCTACAGAGAAGCGAGGTTCGGGAGGTGGAAGAGTTCTTTCATCGCGGCCAAAAGGGTTCGTCCTCGATGCCGCACAAGCGGAATCCGGTCGGCTCGGAGAACATCGCAGGTTGCGCGCGCCTGCTACGCGGGTACATGGTGTCTGCCTACGAGAACGTAGCTCTCTGGCACGAGCGCGACATCTCGCATTCGGCGGTGGAGCGCGTGATCGTCCCAGACGCCACGATCATTCTCGACTACATGCTGCATCGCATGACGCGCATCATCGACCAGCTCACCGTGTATCCTGAGAACATGCTCCGCAACCTTGACGCGACGCACGGCCTCATCTTCTCGCAGAGAGTCATGCTGAAGCTCATCGGTCAGGGGCTCAACAGGGAGGACGCTTACGATCTTGTACAGCCGCTCGCCATGAAAGCCTGGGAGGAGCGGCGCTCGTTCCGATCGATCGTCGAGGAGTCTGAACCCGTCGCGTCGCTCCTTTCAAAGGATGAACTGGACGATGCGTTCGATCCGGCACATCATATCCGACATGCCGAGGCGATTTTCGCAAGGGTCGGATTGTAAAGCGCTAAACGAGGAACGCTAAACGCTAAACTGCCCTGCGTGGGCCTTTGTCGACCGCAGAAGCAATTCAGAATTGAAAATGCAAAACGCAAAATGACCCCGCCCACCTTCGCCAGGAATGCGCATTCCGTAAGGGTCAGGCCATGGGTCATTTCCGGACGGCCGGTCCGTCCGAACCCGTTCCGTCCGAGCAGGCCAGAGCCCAACGCGTCCAATTCGCCTGGGGTGACTGTGGGAGCGTCGGCCTGCCCGTCGAGAGGCGCAAGCAGACGACAGCAGCGTCGACCTGCCCGAACGACGTCGCAAGATTTTTCGCGAACCATATTCTGGCGTACGACCAGCGGCGACGAAGGATTTTCCCGTCCTCGACTCGTTATCCAGAGGTGGCGAGACTGGATTCCGGCGTTCGCCGGAATGACAGCTATATGGGACGGCCGGCTGACGCTCAGACGGACGGTCGACCGGCGGTCACATGCGACGCCGGACCAACGGTAACTGCGGAGGCAACCTCATCCATGACTTCCTCGACCTTTTCCAGGCTGAGCACCTCCTGAATGATCACTCGTGTCTTTCCGGAAACCTCTTTGATCACGTACCGATGCGGAAGCTCCGAGATGCGGCCGAGTAGCGGCTTGAACATGGTCTCGAAGAAGAGGCTATCGTCCGGGTCGGGTAGCGTGAGAAACAACCTGTCGTTTTTCCATTGGATCCTTGGCAGTC
>DATKEJ010000201.1:0-3114 GCA_035512315.1 Rhodothermales bacterium
GGCTGTTTGTCGACTCGATTGAGTCTGACCGGGTGTCGTGCGCTGTATCAGATGCTCTCATGTCGTCTCCCGATGGATCACCTCGGCAGGCTTCGAGGGGAAGCCCCTGTGGACCGGTTGGTAGGGGATTAATACTTCATTAGAACGGAAAGGCCTCACCGTGTCCGGATTATCGTGGCGGGAGGCCCAATAAATAAAATGCACGAATGACCGTTTTGCAAACCGATTTATCAACAACGTGTAACATACTACATAAACAAGTACTTAGACAATTTTTAAATCGCCCCGAGTCTATATGAATCCGTTATTGCAATATTATCCACTGGCTGATGTGGACAAGATGGTCCGGGGTCCTGGGTCCGACGACCACACACAGCGTCAATCCGTACCAAGTACCAAGTACCCAAGTACCATGCACCAAGTACCATGCACCAAGTACCTATTCTGAATTTTCAAGGAGGAACGCCTCGCGAGCAACGAGACGTCGGAATTCAGCCGTACCTTGTAAACTTCGCCGAGTCCAATTCCAAAAGCTAACCAAAAAGATACACAATGGATGTTCTGAACGAGCGGAGTGCTTACCCACATCCGGACGAATTCAAGGTCATGCGTCCGGAATACGTCGAGAATGAAGACGGACTCGAGCAGGCCACCATTACTATCGCGCCGTTCAAGGTAACGGGCGTGAGCGCGACGCGTCCCGGCGCCCGCCGAGCCGCACTGTACAAGGCTGAGGAGGTGTATCGGTCGTA
The DNA here is from genome assembly GCA_035512315.1 of Rhodothermales bacterium. Taxonomy (GTDB): domain Bacteria; phylum Bacteroidota; class Rhodothermia; order Rhodothermales; family DATKEJ01; genus DATKEJ01. The sequence continues at coordinate 753 of DATKEJ010000201.1, forward strand.
CCATCCCTCGTACAAGATCCAGTCGCCCTTCCCCGACTCCTTTGCAGACCAGAACGGTACGAAATGGAAGCGGCTGCCGGGGCATCTCCGTCACCAGGGCGACTACGAGTTCGAGGACGAGGACGGGGAAGATTACGCAGACATCGAGCAGATGCTGCTCTGGGACGTGCGGGTGGCGAAGTAGGGCTTAAGAGGGTCCAGGTTCCAGGATCCAAGTCCTCGGGTCTGCGAGTCTTCAAAGTCCTTGTTCCGCTCAATCCGCTCAATCCGCTTTGTAGTGTCCTTCCGGTCATTCGTGAGGGGGTCTCACTCACAGCGCACTCCTACATCGTCTTGCAAGGACCAGCGTGCGTTCGGCTGAGTTTGGCAGAGTCGCTTGCCGTTGCAGTGCGACGCCGTGAAGCCGAGGGCGGGCGTAAGCTGTTTTGTGACCCCGGGATGCTGTCCGTCACCGGTTCGCGGTTAAGAAGGCCCCGATTTTTCGGGGCCCTCTTTAATTATAGGCGGCGACTGACAATGGGAAGAATTTGTTTGCTCCAGGCTTCAAATCGTTGTTCGACGATCGCCGTTCGTGCCTCCCGCATGAGCCACAGGTAAAAGCTAAGATTCTGAACCGAAGCGATGTGCAGGCCCAGAATCTCGCCCGCCTGAAAGAGATGGCGCAGATATCCCCTCGAAAACGTGGATGAAACGTATGTATCGAGCCCGCCGTCGAGCGGAGCACTGCTCGCGCTCCATTTTTCGTTTCGGATATTCATCACACCCTCGGTCGTGAAAACCATGCCGTTGCGCCCGTTCCGCGTAGGCATGACGCAGTCGAACATGTCGATACCGCGCGCGATGCACTCGATCAGGTTTTCAGGGGTCCCGACACCCATGAGATATCTCGGCGCTGCATCCGGCAGGACCGCGCTGCACGCTTCCACCATCTCGTACATTACGGGTGCCTCTTCGCCGACCGACAGGCCCCCTATGGCGTACCCGTCGAATCCGATCTCGATCAGGCGTTCGGCGGCCTCTCGCCGCAGGGCGGCGTCCACGACTCCCTGTGCGATGCCAAAGAGGTACTGCCGGGCGCCGTACCGGGGCTCGGTTTCGTCGAACCGCCTGCGACAGCGAGCAGCCCACCGCATCGTCAGTTCGAGCGACTCGCGTGCGTAGGCACCCGAGACGTCTGCGGGTGGACATTCGTCGAGCACCATGACCACATCTGAGCCGATGGAGCGCTGTATGTCGACGACCGACTCAGGTGTGAAGAGGTGGCTCGACCCGTCAAGGTGACTCTTGAACGTCACCCCGTTGTCTTCGAGATGCCGGTTGGCCGAAAGCGAGAACACCTGATATCCACCGGAGTCGGTTAGAATGGGGCCACCCCATGACATGAACCGATGGAGACCTCCGAATTGCTCCAAGACCTGCATTCCGGGGCGCAAGTAGAGGTGATATGTGTTGGCCAGGATGATCGGTGCCCGGATTTCCTCGGATAGATCCCTCGGCGAAACCCCTTTGACCGACCCCACCGTCCCGACGGGCATGAAGACAGGCGTCTCGACGTCACCGTGATCCGTCCGGAAACGGCCCGCCCTGGCGCGGCCGGACGTCGATTCGACCTCAAACGTCATAAGGGTCCGAAGTCAGAAGTCCGAAGTCCGACCTGTACGAGACATCCGTCTTCCATCTTCCATCTTCCATTGCCATCTCAAAAGGAAACCTCCCATATCAAGTTAACCTCGATCTGGTTCCGCGATGAAGCCAGTTGGGCTACCAGCCAGCTCACGAGTTCGTACTCGATCGCCATGGAGGTTTGATGAGCCGAGTCACCGCTTTGATACGCATCGTTGCTGACGAGCGGTTGGGTCAGCGACACGTAGATCCTTGGTGAGACATACTTGCCCACTGTGAGCGACGTGCCACGCGTGGGGTTGACTTGTATTTCCACCATGTCCAGCCCGAGCTCCGTGTTGGCGAATCCTTCGACGAGATTGCTCAAACTGCTCACCGCAAGCTCAGCCGCCTGCGTTCCGCCGACGCTCGCCTCGCCCGGTGGCCGGCCTGTTGTCAAGTATGACACCATGGCCCCCGTATCCATTGCAGGCTCCGAGGTCAGATTGAGGCGCATGTCTGCGAACTCCCCCGTTATCGCGAGCTTGATCTTGACCTCGTCTCCTCCGAAGCGCGATGGCACGACGTATTCGGCCTGGATGTCGACGATCGCATCGTCAACGATTCCGTTGAACTGGATCTCTCCGGTCGTGATCTGGAACCTTCGCGCAAACGAGACGACGCGGCTGCGCGATGGGTTGACGCTGATCGCTCCTGAAACGACCTGGTCGGAGTGCGGCTTCTTGGAGACGGTGAGATC
>DATKEJ010000202.1:0-3257 GCA_035512315.1 Rhodothermales bacterium
TTTGGGCGGGACCCACTGCCTGTGCAATCGGTAGCCGGCGCCGACGAAGCCAAACCCGCCCACTACGTTTGTCATCACGCCCGGCTGTACGATCAATTCCGGATCGAAGCGGCCGTTCGGCGGATTCCAATTTTTGTCGCCTACGATGAGCCGAACTGTCATGTTGAGCAGGATAATGCCGACGCCCGAGTTGATCGACTCAACCAGTTCCTTCACGATCGTGGCATTTACCACGTTGAAATCCTTGCGCAGGTTGATTGGAATTAACCATCCCTCGTTCACTGCATGCGGCTCCGTGTAGTACGGAATGATTACTCGGCCGGTGACATTCTCGGTTGCAATGAGCGGCCGATACGCCACGACGTAGTCAACCTCCACGGCAAGAACGCGCGGGATGTCTCCCGGGATCAGCACAGGCAGGATGACCTCACCGACTCGAATTTTAGGCGCTTGAAGAGTCACCTCGGACTCGCGGGGAACGGTAACCTCAGCACTCGCACTGGCGCCGTCGGAACGCCGCACTTCAATTCGGTAGGTGTGCGCGTACTGCGCCTGAAACGGCGCCCAGAATACATGCGCGTATTGATCGGCGAAGTCGACGATCACAGAGTCTCGCCACTCATACCTCTCGCCGGTAACGAAGTCTGTGGAGGCCACGGTTGCGTCGAGCAGTTCAGGTCTCGCCGGAATCAACCGCGCTTCTATTGGGTAAACGCGCACCCACTGCGAATCGAGCTGCGGAGAAATGACGCCGTAGATGGAATAGGACAATTCGGTGCCGACGACCGCCGTGACGTCTTCCTCGCAGGCGCTGAGACCCGAAATCAGCAGAGTACTCAGTACGAATAGCACCGCCGTACGGGCAGCTCCTCGACACGGACGAATTCGGATCACCATAGGTCGCGAATCATTCGAATGAAACTTTGAGTCCCAACGACGGAACCACCGGCAGTTGATCGACACGCTCGAGGGTAAAAATGTCGAGATAGAATATATTTCGGCGGTCGTATACGTTGATTATGCTGCCTTGAAAGGCCAGTTCGATCGGCCCCATGTAGAATGCGCGCTCGACCGCAAGATCGAGTCGATGGTACGTAGGAAGAAGGGCGTTGAAGGGGCGCTCGTAGATAACGCGGCGCGTCCCGGGCGTGTCGGATGCCTTCTCAATGTCGTCGACAAGTATGAATCCGTCAAAGCCTACAGCCTGACTGAAGGGGAGGCCGGAGCCAAAGTCCCACCGCGCACTGACGTCGAACCCAAGGATTTTCATGTTTGCCACCACATTCAACTGATGGCGGCGGTCCTGCGGCGGACGAAATTCGAGCGTCTCCTCCCCGTACCAGAGCTGGATCGAGGCATCCTCCGCTACGTATCTCGTAGACGACAGGCCGTAATTGACGTAGCCGTCAAAGTTTGACCCCCGCAACTCCATCCGGACATCCACACCGATCGAAGTGCCGGAGGCCGGTTGCAGCTTCGAGGTAAGCCTGGGAAACGCCGTCCAGTCGGAAATGAAGAGATTGGAGAGGTCCTTGTAGTATCCCTCAACCGACAACTCAAGCCAGCGGGTCGGCGTGGCGCGATATCCAACGATCCCGTGCGCGGCGCGCTGCGGTCGACCCTGCAGCACGTTAAGCAGGTTGGGATTGTTCTTCGGTACGTTCGCCCAGACCGTAAACACGCTGGCCGCGTCGCGACGGTCCGTGATTCCGAGGATTTCCTGGTGATAGACGCCTGCAGCCGCACTCACCTCGTGCGCAGCTTTTTGCCATACAGCCCGTATGCGGGGTTCCAAGAGAGGTTCGAAACGAACCTTGTAGAACTGCGCGCGTAGTCCAGGTTCTATGCGCAGACCGCGCCCCAGGTCGAAAGCGAACTGGATATAACTGCCCCATTGAGGAACGGACGCGAGTCGCAGCTCAGTGTTCTGATACAACCCTCCTATCTCGCTGTTTATCCGGCTGACCCGCAGATCGCTTCCCGCGCGTACGTCTAATTCTTCGCCGAAGTAGGTGGCGTCCACGGCGACATGCGTGTTTTCGATCCTGGACCTGCGCATCGGGTCGTTCTGAGGACCGAGCTCGGTTTCGTAGCGAGAGTATGACACGCGCAAATCGGCCATGATTGCGAAGCTGCGCGGGAGCGTCAGGAAACGTAGTCCGACGGCGTCGTTTCGCCATGATATCTCTTCCGACTCGATGCCTCCGGTATTGCCCGTCAACACGCCCCGATCGTACGTTTTCAATCCCGTGACTGACGCACGGATGTTATTCGTAATGATGCCGTTCAATTTGGCGAAGGTGTCGCCGAAAGTAAGAGGTAACTCCTCGTCCAGGTAGTGAGCGACGCCCTCGTCGATATTAGATCTGCGTACCGAAGCGAGTATCGAGACTCGGTCCGGCCAAATGGGCCCCTCGATGCCCGCCGAGCTCAAGAACGGCGAGACCGAGGCGGAAGCACCGAACCGCCGCATATTTCCATTTCTGGACGCCACGTCGATGACGGAGGAGATCTTGCCTCCGAATTCGCTGCCGTACCCCCCGGCGTATATATCTACCCGGCTGATATTGTCGGAAGGAAACGCTGAATAGAAGCCCAGAATGTGGAAGGGCTGATAAAGCAGGATGCCGTCGAGCTGAATTAGATTTTGCGACGGCTCGCCGCCTCGAATGAACAACTGGCCGCCCCGATCCCCCGTCGCGACGATGCCTGGCTGCGTGGTCAGGTATGTAGCCAGGTCGCGGGAGAGACCGGGCCCGGGAACGCGTTGAATGTCGGCTGGACGAACCGTTAGCTGACCTGCCGTGACGCGGGCCGCTCCTCCAGTCAACTCGGATTCTACCAGTACTTCTTCGAGCTGCGCCGCTACCGGCACGAGCTCGACGTTGACATTGGTATTGCTGCCCGCGTCGAGGGTAACGGAATCGACGTGGGTTACATACCCGATATACGAAACTTCATATTCGTACTCACCCGCGCTCACGCCGCTCATGAGATACAGGCCGTCATGGTTCGTAGCAACGCCGCGAACGATCTCACCGCCTCGGGAGAGGACGACATTGACGAGCTCCAGCGGCCGTCCGATGGACGCATCCGTCACAAATCCACTGATCGATGCGTTCTGCGCGCGCGAAGGGGCAGGAACATACGTAAGCGCGCACACTGCTAGCACAGAGACCAGGCGTACGATAAGCCTCGGGCATTCCCCGGAGGACAGATTCAGGATGGTCTCATCGTCGTCGGGATCGCTCACTGAA
>DATKEJ010000203.1:0-12162 GCA_035512315.1 Rhodothermales bacterium
TCGCTGGTGACGACCTCGACAACCGATTCGGTATCCAACAGATCCTGACCGGCGATCACTGGTTCGCCAGGGATAACATCTTGAGTCTCGAGCCGGCCAAACACGGCGAACCCTACTGGAGCGGCAGGCTCGTCCTCAATCCCGAGTACATCGAACTGTTCACGCTGGGAAGGATTTCCAGTCCGGCCTTCAGCGCCTCGTTCCCGGCGCGGGAGATCACGACTGAGCTCGAGTGGAGCGATTTGGTCCTGGCCGACCGCGTAATGGAGCAGATCGAAGAGCTGAAGCACTGGATCGAGCACAACGACCGCCTGCTCACCGAATGGGGCATGCAGCGCAAGCTGAAACCGGGGTATCGCGTCCTGTTCTACGGCGCGCCGGGCACCGGGAAGACGCTCACGGCCACGCTTCTCGGCAAATATACCGGACGAAAGGTGTTCCGGGTCGACCTCTCAACGGTCGTCTCGAAGTACATCGGTGAGACCGAAAAGAACCTGGCCAATCTTTTCGACCGGGCGAAGAACAAGAACTGGATTCTCTTCTTCGACGAGGCCGATGCGCTCTTCGGAAAACGTACAGGGGTCAAAGACGCCCACGACCGTTACGCGAACCAGGAGGTGTCGTATCTGCTGCAAAGGGTGGAGGATTTCAATGGGCTGGTCATCCTCGCGTCGAACTTCAAGGCCAATATCGACGAGGCCTTTTTGCGCCGTTTCAACGCGATCGTCCGCTTCCCATTTCCGGAGGAGGAACAGCGCGTCGCCATCTGGCGCGTCTCGCTTCCGGACGGGGCGCGATTCGAGAACGGCATCGATCTTCCCGCGCTGCTCGGCAGGTTCGAGTTGGCAGGAGGCAACATCATTAACGTCGTGCAGCACGCCTGCCTCGCGGCGCTCGCGCGTGGATCCGATGCGATCCGCCTGGACGATGCGCTGAAAGGCATCCAGCGGGAGGTGGAGAAGGAAGGGAAGGTGTTTACGAATGTCCTGGACGATTGAAATCGCCCAGGACGTTCGAGGTTCGAGGTTCGACGTTCGAGGTTCCAACATCCCGCGGGTATTGCCGGGTGCCTGCCCGGCGAAGCTGAGCGGAGCGAAGCGAAGACGGGTCATCCCGGACTTGATCCGGGATCCAGGAGGAAAACGCAAAACGCTAAACGAGAAACGCTAAACGACAATCGAACGCTAAACGAGAAACGAGAAACGCTAAACGACATTCCAACGCTAAACGAGAGATAGCCCTGTCACCTCGATCTTCGAATGTCGTACCTGATAGTTGGCGCTCGAACCTCGAACTTCGAACCTTGAACTTGGAACCCCGAACGTGGAACTAATCCTATTAGACGTCGACGGCACCCTGACCGACACCGCGCGGGTGGACGCAGAGTGTTTCGTCCAGGCCGTGTCGGACGTTTTCGGGATCTCCGACGTCGACACGGACTGGTCCGTGTATCCCGATACGACCGATGCGGCGATTGCGAGCCACCTCGTTCAGCAGGTTCACGGCAAGTTTCCGAGTCCCACCGAAATCGCCGAACTCCGCGACCGCTTCCTTGTATTGTTGCGAGCGGCCATCGGCAGCGATGCCTCCAGATGCCGTCCGATTCCCGGTGGGCCCGCTTTTGTCAGGACGCTCGTCGAGTCTCCGGCGTTCTCAGTGGCCATCGCGACCGGTGGCTGGGAGGAATCCGCACGATTCAAACTGGAAAGGGCGGGCTATAACATTTCGGACGTTCCCATGGCGTCATCGAGCGACGCGACGAGGAGGACCGAGATCCTGGCGCTTGCCGCCCAACGCGCTTCCGCTGCCGCGGGCGATGGCTCGTTCTCCGCCATTACGTATGTCGGCGACGGTATATGGGATGCACGAGCCGCAGCGGCGCTCGGTCACCGGTTTATCGGCCGCGGCGATCCGACGACGTCCGGACTCGTCGCCGAAGGCGCCGAGAGGGTAGTACGTGACTTTTCGGATGTCGACGGATTGTTGCGCCTCATCACGCGCACCGAATCCACTGGGAGCCAAGTACAAAGTACCAAGTACCAAGCACCATGAGCCGAAGCATCCGTCCTTTCACCCTGCAAGGTTCGCTGGTGTCGCTGTGTGCTCTCGCCCTCTGCGGCTGTGCGTCTAGAACGACGATCATTGACACGGAGCTCACTCACATGGAGCACGTCCAGCCGCTGGTCGACCTCCGCGACGCTCGCAGCTACATAGTCGTGCAGATCGGTCGCCAGGTCTGGCTTGCCCGCAATGCGGCCTTCCCCACACAGCCGAGCTGGTGCTACGAGGACCGGCTTGGAGATTGCGAGACAAACGGCAGGCTATACACATGGGAAAAGGCGCGGGAGGCTTGCCCCAGCGGCTGGCACCTTCCGAGCGATGACGAGTGGATCGAGATGGAGCGCTATCTGGGAATACCTGACGATTCACTGCACGCGGAAGGGTTTCGCGGAACGGACGAGGGCGCCAGGCTCCGCACTGGAGGAGATACCGGATTTGCGGCTCCGATATCAGGCTACCGCCGCCCCGACGGCACTTACGACCGTCGCGGACAAAGGTCGGCGTACTGGACGAGCACCGAGGCCGATCATCGATCAGCGTGGCACCGCGACATTAGCTCGGACGACGGCAGGATTTATCGGAGTGCCGTTCCGAAGGAGTATGCGCTCAGTGTGCGTTGCGTACGGGATGGAAAAGGCTAAACCCTATACGAGAAACGCTAAACGATCGCAAACCGATAAGCCTCGGCGTAGCGAGACGAAATATCGCGAGGGGGCGGCTGAGCGCAATACCCGACTTCGTAGTCACAGACTTTGGAGGGGTGCTCAGCCGGGGGAGATGTCCTCGGGGGGCGAACCGGTGCTCCGTGACGTGTTTCAGTTTAGACCGCTGAGCAGGTCCCGGATTCGTGAGTAGGCCAGTTTGGTTGCGTAGTTTTCGTCAAAGAGTAGGCCCGCTCCGAATCCGGGGAAGAAACCCGGAATCCAGGAGTGAGCATCTGTGACGCCCCAGACGGTGAAGGACATGCAGTTTGGTGCGTCGAGACAAACGTCGACCATGGTCCTGTAGATTTCACCCTGCACGGCCAACTCGCCCGATGAAGCCGGCAAAAGGATCCTGACATCCATCTCCGTAATGTCGACGAGGAATCCGGCGGCCGCCAGACGCTGCATATTGCCCGCAACGTCGGCTGCACCGGGGAAGAAATCGGTCGATACGTGCATCTGCATGCCAACGCCGTGAATCGGGACGCCTCGGTTCTTCAAGTCCGATACAAGATTGAACACGGCATTAGACTTTGCTCCACTTCCCTCGGCGCTATAATCGTTGTAATAAAGCAGAGCATCCGGATCCGCTTCGTGCGCCCACTGAAAGGCCAGTTCAATGTACTCGGGCCCAATGCGCTCGAACCAGAGGGATTGGCGCATAGAGCCGTTGTCGGCAATGCCTTCGTTGACGACGTCCCACTTCCCAATTCGACCCCTGTACCGGCCGACTACCGCTTTGATGTGCTCTTCGAGAATGGACATTAGTTGCGCACGAGTAAAACTGCCGGAAGTCAGCCAGAATGGATTCTGTTGGTGCCAGACGAGGGTATGACCGCGCACCTTCATTCCGCTGTTTTCCGCGAAGGTCACGAGGGCGTCGGCGTTATCCCAGGAAAAGGTGACCCGAGAGGGTCTTAGCGGGCCAAATTTGAGCTCGTTTTCAGGGGTAAGTGCACCAAACTCTCTGGCAAGCGTCACTCGATACTGGGGGTTGGCGTTGATCTGGGGCGCATCGGCCGCAGCTCCGAACATCAAGCCGCGAGCTTGAGCCAGATCACGCAGCGCGGGTTCACCCTCTTCTTCAGGAGGCTCCTCATCCACCGAGGAACAAGCCCCGACGATCAGGGCGAATGAAATCGGAATGAGCAGAGTCAGTAGTCTGTTCATGCGCAACTTATTCGATGTAAATGTGAATGGCTTTTCATTGGCATATCGATTCGGTCGTAGTACGGCTTAGTCCTTATCGGAAGCGTTCAAGCGATTCACGAGTCTCTCCACCACGATATTCTCCGGTTCGACCTCGAGTAATTTCTCGGCCATTCGTGTGGCCTCTTCGTGCCTCCCGACGGCGGCATACGCTATCGCCAAGTCGTAGAGCGACGCGCGATCGTCGGTCTTCAGCTCGAGTGCCCGTTCGAGCCACGGTATCGCAGCCGGGAAGCGTCCGGTAATCGTTAGCAAATGACCCACCCCTCGTCGCGCTTCCAGGGACGGCTCACGTTGGTCAGCCGCTTCGTAGTATTGAAGAGCTGCCGCGTATCGCTCCTGCCGCGCGAAAAGTCCGGCCGCAAGAAGGAAAGGAATCGATCGGTAGGGCTGTTCGTCGGCCAGCGCGAGCGCAGCCCGCAGTGCGGATCTGAAGTTGCCGCGGGATTCGTGGTAGGCCCCGAGACTCGCCGTCGCATCGACCCAATCCCTCCTGTTGCGCAGGACGTCGAGCGCCAAGGAGTCGACCATGCTGGAAATCCGCAACGTATCTGGACGCGTCTCCCCCTTTTCTTGAAACGGCCAGTTGTTGAGGAGCCTCCTGATGTGCCACGATGCAAGTGTGGAATCCAATTCCGTTACCAGCACGTCACGTTTTTCCAGCGGAGGAGGCACCGTACTGGGCCAGGCCGTATGGACGGCTGAACGATGCAGGGCGTCGAAGTATGAATTGGCCATCAGGAGATAGCCGTCGAGATTCGGGTGCACATGCTCGAGGACCAACTCGCGGCCTATGATCCCGTCGCCCGATGATGCCGAGAACGCCTTCTCAATGTCGACGACTCTGGCCCCGCATTCTGAGGCAACCTCCACGATGACGGTGTTCATTTCTTCGGGCGCGCGAAAGCGCAGGCGGTCCAGATTGATTGCTTCCCGATAGTCCGTGCGCGCCTCCCGATGCCGGCCCATGAAATCCAGCAGCCGTGCCCGTTGAAAGAATGCCCCGGCAGACGTCGTGTCGAGGGCAATCAGGTCTTCAAGCTTGCCCAGCGCGCCGAGCGTATCTCCAGATGCGAGGCTGAGTGCTGCCGCCTCCTGCAAGCGGCTCCACTCAAGAGAATCGGCGCCAGGCAATCCGGACGAGAGAGGAGCCTGGTCCCGCTCGTTGGCCACCAACGTACCGATGTAGACAGGGACGCGCGCGTCCCTGTACTTGCAGAGGAGATCGGTCAAATTCAGACGAAACTGCTTCACACCGAGCCTGAACAGATTGCCGCCATATTCTATCGAAGTCTCGCCGGCCATTTCCTCCATTAGTGTGGCGTCTTCGGACCTGATCTCGTCCGTGTCTGCGGTCAGGCGACGTGCGGCTTCCAGGAGGGAGCGAAGAGCCTGGAAGACACGAAAATCGTCGAGTTTGAGAAGAAGGCCTACGAGGAGTGCGTTACCGCCGGGAGACTCGATAGAGGCGACGCCGAGACTTCCGTAATACTCGTTGTGGCCGGCATAAATCAGGACGGCGTCAGGCTCCTGCTCGAGAATCTCGCCGGAGAAGTCGAGAAGGGTGTACGAGTTGACGGCGGCAATCGACGTATTGACGACCTCGACATTCATATCCGGGAAGGTCCTGATCAGCCGCTGCTTGAGTATTCGCGGGAACGTGCCACTGTGGCCGTACGGAAATCCGGCTCCGGTGGATCCCCCCTGAACGAACAACCGGAAGGCGCTGTCGGGCTTTTCGCGCAGAAACACGTCGTGCGGAGGGCCCGGTACGATCGAGGATTGCCGGAAATACCTACGGCCCACGTCCGGATTCGGCATCAGATAGCTTTCGTACCCCGGCACTTCCACGAACAGGGGGTAGTCGGCGCCGTAACCGGCGATTCTCAGAATACCTTCAGCCAAAGCAAACAACAGAACCGGGAGTAACAACGCGAGTGCGACGAACCACCGCCTTCTAGAGTCTGGCAGCGTTTGGTCGTGTCTCGGGGGAGGCGCCATTTCAGTCTTTGTTCACTGCGATCCGGAAGACTCCTCGCTGCGGACGCTTAACATCTCGTCGACAAGCTCGTCGTTGACCTCAATTCTGGCCTGTCGACGCAACTCGGACAGGAGATCGATCTCGGGCAGACTTCGTGACAGGATGTCGCGGACCTTACCCTCCGTGTCTTCGAGCGTCGTGTATTCGAGGCTGCGGCGATCGACTTCGAGCAAGAAACAGTTTGGATCGGATGTGCACGCCAGCATGGGCTGGTTGAGCTGCGCTCGTCGAACGTAATCGCCAAGCCGATGCTCCGACAAGTCCGCTCCAGAGTGCGACAGGAAGCCTGGATACGAACCGGGGGTCCGTACTCCGGATTGGATCGCCCGAAGCGCCGAGTCGGCTTGTGCGAGCGAGGCGAACGGGATCTCCCACCAGTCTGCTTCGGCATGTCGCAGCTTTCGAAATCCAAGTCGCTGGAATGCCGACTCTACCGCTTCCGCCGGAATCTCTGACGGATCATACGGTCCGAGTTCCTGACGAAGAAGATCGGCCAGATATACATTCGACACGAACTGAATCGTCTCCTGCACGTCGTCTTCAGTATGCAGATCGGCTGCAAAACCCTTCATGGCAAGCACCTCGTTTCGGAGGGCTCGTCCCATGGCGGCTCGCGGCTGGTTTCGCAATTCGACAGAGGGCAGCGCAGGGAGCCAGTCGTGCAGGTCGGTCGCGCGAAATGAATAGGTGATTCCGTCCAGGGTGTACGTCATCAAATCGGTTTGAGGCTGGAGAGCTGCCTCGATAAAATTGATCTCTGATTCAGAGAGCGAAACGGGTGCAGGCTGCTCCTCCGACCGTTCGATCGCGTCCGTGATCGCCTCAACTGCGAGCCGCATGCCTTCCGGATTTGCCGTAACGTTCGCGCGGTCCATCATCTCGCGGATGAATCTGTCGCCGGCGAGCCAGTTGCGTCGTATTCTGGCTTTCGCTTCGATCCCGCTTCGGCGGTACTGAAACTCCGACTCAGTCAGGATGGGGTTCACGAGCCGGTCCTCGGCGCGCAGGATATGCCAACCGTATCGCCCCTGAACCGGAGGTGAGAACGAGTCAACCTCCAGATCGAATGCCGCGTCGGCTATCGCGTCGTCCAGTTCCCAGTAGGAAGCGAAGCCGAGGTATCCGGCACTCGAGTCGAAGGATACGGTGTTGAATATCTCGTTGGCGAGGACGAGGAAATCTGCTCCATTCTCCAGGAGCTCGTAAGTTTTTTGGGCGGCGTCGGGGTATCGAAAATAGAGATGGCGGAGGGCGACGCGCTCCTTGCTGTTCACGAATGCCAGTCGCGCCTCCTGCTCGGTGAGCGGCGGGAGTGAATCGGTGACCGCCGCCTGGAAGTAACGCGCGCCGACGGCAAGTTTGAGCTGTCGGTTCTTGAATTCGCTAAAGTCGCTGGTCTGATCGAGCCCCCTCCGGCGTGCCTCGCCGGCAAGCAATATGGTGGCAACCAGGTTTTCGAGATGGGCTTGACGCCTCTGGGGTGTGTCGTTTTGACCCGTCCGGAGCAACTCCTGCAGGTACGAGTACTTGAACCGGGCGGGAGTGACGGCAATCCCGTCGACGGTGATGAGTTGCCGCGAACCAGACTCTCCCACAGGCTGCGCCGCGGTCACTGGCGTCGACGCGGCGACCAGGACCGCCATCGAGATAGAGTTCCACAGCAGTCGCTGCAATTTCATAGCAACATGTGAAGGGGTTCGAAGTGTCTCGTGGATGTTTGCGGATTCAGGTTGTTCCGGCAACCTATCTCAGTATTGTTGCTAATCTGGTCGAACGCTCGCCTCCTCGCTGCAGACTGACGGCGTATCGACCGGAGGGCAGCGATCGCAATTCCACAGATTGCTCATGAATGCCCGGAGCAAACATTCGCCTCTCCGTCGGGCGAGCTACCTCGCGACCGAGGACGTCGAACAGGCTGATGGTTACTTCGGCGGGGTATTCCAGTGCGAAGCTTGCTGACACACATGGAAAGTGAAAAGGCAGCCTGGGGTGCAGTCAGGCACATGATTCTGCACCCCAGGCTTGTTGCCGCTGCCACTATCAGCGAGCGAGCAGCATCGATTTCGACATCACCTTATCCCCTGCCTGTAATTGATACAGGTAGAGACCGGACGCAAGTCCTGAAGCGTCGAATCGAACCTCGTACACGCCTGCGGCCTGATCCGCATCCACCAAGGTCATGACTTGCTGGCCGAGCGTGTTGAACACTCGAAGCGTGATTGTTTCTGGCTGCGGCACGTGGTAACGGATGACCGTAGAGGGATTGAACGGATTCGGGTAGTTCTGCTCGAGCACGAACCGTTGCGGTACATCGAGATCCAGGCGCTCGACGCCGACGGCGATCCTGTCTCCGATCCAGGTATAGAACCAGTTCAGCGGAGACTGCCACGAATTGTCGTTATTCCATGGCGAGTACGTCAAGATGCCCTCGCGATTGTCCTGTCCACCGAGATCGTTGTCCATGATCACGATGTCTATCGGCACCCTTGTACCATTGAGAGGTTGGAAGCCAGTTATCCCGAGCAAGTCGAACGGCAACCTGACTTCGACATTGTACCCCGTCTCGGTTTCAGTCACGAGATAGTCTCCCTCTCCCGCTACGAGGACATTGCCGTCAACTCCGGTTGCGAGAACATTCTCTCCGTACAGGTTGATCTGCAGGTCTACCTCGCCCTCGTCGGCCCCGTAGTTCTCGTGACGCTCTCTTCTGCCGTCGTAGAAGCCAAAGTAGAATTCGATCGCGTCGAACGTCCACCGGTTCGTCAGGTGACCGGCGGGGATCGGATTGAACGAGTCGTCCGTCACGTCGGCGGCGAAGTAGATGGCCTCGTCGTCGATGGCAATGTAGACATCGGCTGAGAGGTCGGCTGCGTCCGTGATGGCGAAGTTGTCCGGAATGTTGCCGATGTCTCCGCCGGGCGCGATATGGATCGGCTCGATGCCTGCCCATTCGCCCAGATCACCGTCGGCACTGAACGCCGGGACCGAAAGGCTTATCGTCGCAATGCCCTTCGCCGTATTGGTCAGTGCAGCACTGGTTGAGGCCACTTCTGAGACGTTCCCGGCGGCGTCTGCCGCCGTGATGGCGTAGTAGTAGGAAAGCTCCTGATCCACCTTGGGCGAGTATATCTGGTGGTTATAGAGCTGTGTTCCCTCGGCGATATCGCGTTCGAGAACCATTACTCCCTCGGCATTCACGTCGTCAATCGGAGACATGCTCGCGTAAATCGTATACGTCTCGCCGCTCTCGTCGGGCACGTCCTCCCAACTGACGATGTTTTTGTACTCGTCGGCGACCGCATCCAGACCTTCGACGGCGGCGGGCGCTTCAAAGTCGGTGACCTGCATGCCGTATCCGGTAAACCGGTCGAATAGGATCGTACCGGTCGTGGTCGTACCTGCCTGTCCGAACAATTGAAGCTCCCAGCCGACGAGCTTGTCGGCGTTGAGCGTATTGTCACCCTTTTCCCCGATGAAGCTGGGAATCTGGAACCCGGAGCTTCCATCCCCTTCTTTGAGGGGAATCAGCAGGCGCTGCCACTTGCCCGACGTATCCTCGTAGATGGGCCCGGCGTCATAATGCCACTCTTCCTTTGCGCCGCTGCTGCTGTCGAACAGTTTCACAGTCAGCGAAATCTGACCGGCCAAACTGGCGGGTTCGGTAACTTTGTAGAACAGGCTCAAATGGGTTCTTTGGGTCATGTCCTCGAGAAACGAGCCGTCTTCCAGCTCGTAATGGATATCGACACTTCCGCCCCAGCTCTGGTCTGCTACGAGGTTGTAGGCCAATTCGGCCGCGCCCGTACCCTGCGTCGTGTCATCCACCACCGTCAGTGTGTAGTCACCTGCGTCACTGTTCTTCCAGTGGGCCAGATTTTCGTCGAGCTCATCGAACGCGTGAAGCAGATTGTATCGGATTCCACTCACGTGGAAGTTGTCGTAGACGATCGTTCCTGCGGTTGCGCTGTCGGCAGTCGGACCGAACTGCGGACCGGTAAACTCGAGCTGAAATCCTGCGATCTTGTCGAGGTCGAGCTCGCCGTTGCCGTAGAGGCCGCTCCAGCAGCTGGCCGGGCAGCCCGGTCGTGAAAATCCTCCGCTTCCAGGGGATACGTTCCCCAGGCTCTCCAACGGGATCGACATCATTTTCCATCCCGGCGGCTCGCTGTCTTGGTAGAGGCTCCCGGACTCAGCATACCAGTCTTCTGTCTCATCGGTCGGAGCTGTTCCGAGGCCTTCGCTGGCATCGTGGAGCTTGAGGCGCCACGTCGCAGCGGGGTCTGCAGGGACGAGCACGTTGTACCAGATGTTGATGTGCGTGAAGTCCGAAAAGTCGTAGAACTCCGTCCTGGGCTCGCCGTCCACCGAATCGGGCAGGAAGTGCTGGAGCGCGTTCGAGCCGCCCCAGTCCTGATCCGAATGGAGTCCCCAGTCGAGGATCAGTGAACCTTCCCCTTCCTGCGGGACGCCGGCCCAGTTGTCCCAGAACGCATAGTCGCGCGTAGGATCTGCTTCTTCGTCGAGTTGAAACCCGTAGGATCCCCAGAACAATGTGTCCGCTTCGAGCGATTCAAACATAAAGATGTGGGGCACGTTCGGTGCGCCCCCGTACGTCGAGGGACCGTCGTTGGCGACGGCCACTCCTTGTGCCGACAGTTCGCCCGTGCTGAAAAGCACGAGCACAGCTGCGGCGATTAGTGCAGTTGTTGTTTGTTTCATGATTCCCCTCCGAGGGTTTGTTCGAGATGCCGATGTTTGGCGATTATTCTCGTTGGTGTTCATGGCCGCACGGGCCGCTTGCGATGGTTAGAAGAAAAGCTTGATGTCGAGCACTGAGACGTGGCCCAGCTTTTCGAACGGAATGTAGGCGAAGTCGGCAGCGAGCTTGATCGAGCTCAGATTCAGGTCGATGCCTCCGCCGAGTGTGAGGTGCGAGTCACTGGTGTCCAGCGGAAAGTCTTTGTAACCGGCTCGCAGATCGAGGTTGACTGAACCGAGGAAGAATCTGAGCTCCGACCCGAGGTCGGCATTGAGGTCATTATCGTTTGTCTGGTTCGCGTCTGAGAAAACCTCGAGACGGATCGAGTTTGTGCTGATTACCGGCAGCGCGGCGCCAAACTTGAACGCGAGCGGGAGGTCCCAGCTTGCCGTTTCCAGTTGGGCGGGCAACGCGATGTTCGATCCTTCGTTCGTCTGGTCGATATCGACGAAGATCCGGGAGTTGACGCCGCCCATCTGCATCCGGCCTCCGAAGTTCATGATCGAGGCGGCCAGTCGGAGCCCGCGCAGGTAATCACTGACGAGCACGAAGCCGATGTCGAACGCCATGGTTTGCGCCGACATGTCGTAGATGGCCTGCCGGACGAATTTCAGCGTGGACCCGATGAAAAAAGAATTCGTCAGAGGCTGTGAATAGCTTAATCCGACCACGATATCGCTGGAGCCGAATGTTTCGCCAGTGCCTTCAGGGAATGCCTCGGTCCGCACATCCATGCGTCCGTAATCGAGCTGCGCAAGGCTCAGTCCAGCGACCCCGGATTCCGTAACGGGGACCACAAGTCCAACGGCGTTGTAATTGATGTCGGCCAGCCACTCACTGTGACTGAGGAAGAGCGATCCTCTGTTGCCGCCTCCGGTGATTCGCGATGCCCCGGCCGGATTCCAGAACAGCGCGTCTGCGCCAGTCACCGTTGCGGTATAGGCGTGCCCAAGCGCGCTACCCCGGGCCCCGGTACCGAGCGTGAGGAATTGCGCTGCCGAGGTGCTCACCCGGCTCTGACCTGCGACGGGTCCGACCAGACCGGCAACGAGAGCCAGCGTGAGAAGATGTCTCCCTGAGGTGCTCGACAATAGAAGGCTGATCATGTCACTTGACGATTGCGAATTTCCCCAGCTTTTCTCCCAGGCCCGGCGCCTCGACGAGGTACAGATAGATCCCGTATGCGACGTCCTGTCGATCCTCGGTCTGAAGGTCCCACCACGCGGTGCCATTACCCCCGGCGCCATCGTGCTCGATTTGACGTACGAGCTCACCGCGTATCGTATAAATATTGATCGTGCACCGCTCCGGGAGATGGATGAACTGCAGCCGGCGCGGCCCGCGGCCCTGTATCTGGGTTCTCTGCTCAAACGCAGAGGCGACCATGT
>DATKEJ010000204.1:0-19270 GCA_035512315.1 Rhodothermales bacterium
CGATCAACTCTTCACCATCAACGGGAAGACCTCGATCCACTCATCCGACGCCACCCAGAACGCGAACATTCATTCGAATAACTCGCTTTATGTCAATGGCGAACCGCACGTAGAGGGGTACGGCACGTATGTCGATCCGTCAAACAACAAGTGCGACACGTGTGCCGGTTTTCTGCCGAACGACGACTGGAACGGCGCCGATCCGAACGTCTACCAGACCGATTCGGTCCACATTCCCGCGTTCAACCCGCGCGATTTCTACGACGGTGCGACCTACGTCCACAGCGGGGATTTCGAGGTCGGCGGTGATCTGACGATTGATTTCACCAACTATCAGGGGATTACGACCCACGGCACGGCCGACAACCCGTTCATCTGGTACATAGAAGGCGATCTGCTGATCAACTCCGACACCTTCACCTCGCTCGGGTACGTGAAGATCATTGTCGAGGGATACGTGAGCATCAACGGCAACGCGAACATGATCTCTGCGTCAGATCCCTCGGCACCGCCGCCGCCTCCCAGCACATACTATGATCCAAACGAGGACGCGATGCGTGAGTGGATCGCGACCTACCACGGTGGGGGCACCAGCATGGGGCTTTTTGTTGGAGGCACGAAGGACGATAAGCCGGATGAATACGGCCTTCTTTTTAACAGCGACAACATCTTTACCGGCTCCGTCTTCGCAAACGGAAGGGCACACATTAACGGGAACGCCCTGGTGATCGGCACTATGGTGACCAAGGGCGAGATGCTCTGGAATGGTGAGAACGTTCTATGGTACGTCGGCGGTAACGGTTCCGTCGACCTCTTTGGCGGTGAGGAGTACGACTATCCCGACGGCGTTCGCCTGCTTTCGTACGCGGAATGGTAGAGTGAACGGCAACCCCAGGTCCAAAAAACAGAAGCCCGTGTCCGGTGTGGTCACGGGCTTTTGTTTTTTCGTCACCGGTGACTTGTTAGTGATCTGCCGGTTGTTCAGGACCTGCTCGAATTTGGGGCCGCACTTTGCATTCTTCATTCATCATTTTAGAACGAGCATGCGTCCCATTCTTGTGAACTCGTAACCACCCTCGCCGGGCTGAAGCCCGGCTCGGAGGGTGAGTATCGGCGCGGTCCCGCGGGGCTGAAGCCCGGGGTGGTTGTCTGGGCTGCCTTGATGACCGTCATTCCGGACTTGATCCGGGATCCAGGGTGAAAACGCGAAACGAGAAACGTGGAACGAGCCCCTCCCCGCGTTTCGGCGTCTGGCGAGGTTATGTTTTCTCTGGTTGAATGCCTTATAACTCTTCCCGCGGATCAGGGGGTCTCTTGGACCAGTCGCCTGTCGCAATCTATACTGAGTCTATCAAGACAGCATGAGGGCATGAAAACGAGACTCCAGATCGTGCACCCGTTTAGCGTTTCTCGTTTCTCGTTTCTCGTTTAGCCTAAATCTCAAACTCACTCGCCTCGAGTGATACCGGCCTCCCGGTCGTGACCGACTCATTCACCCGAATCGCCGCCACCGTGGCCTCAACGCCCGTCCGGTAACTTGCCGACGGTTCGTACGGCCCGATGAGGTTGTTATCGAGAAAGTCCTGCAGGGCATAGTGCAGGGCCGATTCGGGGTACGGATCGATCTGGGTAGGGTCGATCCCCTGGGCGGCGAGCTTTGTCGCGTCGGCGACGAGCGCCACGCCGGTTTCTTTGTAGAATCGATCCTTCCGGGCATATACCTCCCAGCCAAGAAGGGGTGCGTCGACTTCCTTGAACATCCAGGCGTTCTGATCGCGGATCATGATCGTGCTGTCGCTACCCACGAACTCGTCGACCATCGCGTCGAACGAGCTCGCGAGCGTCGCCCCGTACACCATCCGCAGGCCGCTTGGGTACTCCACGACGGCGTGGATTGTATCCGGCACCTCGCGCCCGTCGTCCCAAAGCGCAATGCTCCCGAATCCAGTGGATGATACCGGAAGTCCGTTCAGAAACCAGCTTGCCGCGTCGATCTGCTGGATGCCGATCTCGCCGGCGAGTCCAATCGACAGCGAAGGATCGAGCCGCCAGTTCAGCTCGCGCTCGCGCTCCTCGGTTGCCGAGGCCCTTCTCCAGCTGACTTTCTTGCGCCACTGGCTTCGGACCATTGCCGCGCGGCCGATGGCGCCGCTTCTGATGAATCCGAACAGCGACCGGTACTGCGGATGCGATCTGAACAGCAATCCGCACTGGAAAATCTGATTGGATGCCGATTTCGCCGCTTCTGCAATGGCGCGCGCATCGTCAACGGTGGACGCAAGTGGAGCCTCGCAATACACGTGCTTTCCCGCGCTGAGGGCGTCCAGAACGATCTGGCGGTGATTGTGCGTCGGGGTCGCGATGAGGACCGCGGGTATTTCAGAGTCATCCAGAATTGCCCGATAGTCCCCGAATCGCTCCGCGTCGGGGATCTCGCGCGACGCCCGTGTGAGCATGAGTTCGAAGTTGTCGGCAACTGCCGCCACGCGCGCCCGGCCCGTTTTTTCCAACTCGCCGCCAATCTCGCGACCCCACTGCCCGTAACCGATGAGACCGCAAGGGATGATCGGTTCGTCCGGACGCCGAACCCTTGGCGCAGGGACGCTCCTGATCTGCGAAATGAGCGGCGTATGCTCGATCAGAACGCCCCCCATGGCTGCGAGCGAACTCTTCTGAAGGAATCGTCGTCTAGATATGTCTTGTTTTTTCATGCTGGTCTCAGTGCGCGTCTCCAATGACCGTCATCCCGGACTCGATCCGGGATCCAGATCGAGAAACGCTAAACGCTACACCTTCCCTTCGGGTCCTGCCCACGAGTGAGCGAGCAAGTCCGTGCAGGCTGGGCAAGAGTAACCTCCCCCGGCTTCCGCTCCTTCTCGGCCCTTTCCGGCTTCCTCAAGGTCCAGTCGTCGCTTCAGCCGCCCCCTCGTGAGGGGGCGGCTAAGCCCGGCAGAACGTATTCTCCACAATAGCAGGTAAACTCAAGTGGAGCCGGGCGCAGCCGGGGAGGTCACTTCGGGAGTAAGCTGCCACCTTGGGCAGCCGGAGGTCACTTGCGAGGAAGTTGCGACCACAACGTTTCGGAATGACGCCCCCATAAACCCCTCCACCCGCTCTTCCAGCATCGAGATACCGGCCTCGCCGAGCACGAGAAGCCCGGTCGACATCGCGTCGGCCTCCATCGCACTTGGAGCGAACACGACGGCGAGATCCGCGTCGCCGGTCGGATAGCCGGTCCGAGGATCAATGACGTGGCCGTACACGTCGCCGCCGACCTCGAAAAATCTCCCGGATACTGCCGAGACGGACATCGCGTTGTCTTCAAGCGCGACGACCTCCAAGAGATCCTCCCCAGCGCCGGCGAACGGTCGGCGGACACCAATCTTCCACGACTTGCCCTCCGGATTCAGCCCGATCGCCCGCACCGTGCTAGTGCCTCCGTGAATCAGAGCGCACGTGACTCCGGCCGATCGAAGCACGTCGATCGCCACATCCAGCGCGTATCCCTTTCCGACACCGCCGAGATCGAGACGCATTCCCGGTCGTCCGAAGGAAACGCTTCGCTCGCCGGCATTCAGCAGGACGTGTTGGAATCCGACGCGAGCGAGTGCCTCTGCGATCGTTCGTTCGTCGGGAAAGCCTTTGCGTTCGCCACGGAAACCCCAGGCTTCAAGAAGGGGGCCTACCGTAACGTCGAATGCTCCGTCGGTCAATTCCGAAAGGCGGCGGACGTTCACTAGGAGCGAGAACAACTCCGCAGAGACGCGGACGGGGCCGGTCGATGCGCCGCCGTTGATCCGGCCGACCTGGCTTTCGGCACGGAATGCAGTGAGCTCGCGATGGAGACGCAGGATCTGGGCGACGGCTTCCTCGCCGGCCGCGCGCAGACGTACCGTGTCGCCGCCGTAGAGCGCGAGCTCAAAGCGGGTTCCCATGGCCTGGCATGCCAGTCGCACTGCCTTCATAAACCCCCGGTCGCGATTCTCGACAGGTCAGGAAAGCTCCAGCGTCCCGTACGTGATGGGCGTGACGGGCCGTCCAGATCCTGCAGAGACCGTTCTTGTCGTCGCGTCGAAGTGCATCATTTCACCCAGTCGCTCCGACATTTCGGCGAGGGAGATGATCGTCTGCGTCTTGACGGCGATGTCGATGTTGGCATTGGGTACGATTCCGGTGCGGATGGCATCGTAGAAGTTCGCCATGTGATGCGGAACGCTCGGGCCCGGCTGCAGATCGCTGAACGTCTGCGCATCCGCCAAATCGGCGAACGGCCGCTCGGGGCGCAGTTCCAGCGACTCGCTGCCCATGTACATCGTGGCTTCGTGGCCCCGGAAGACCTCCGCGAAACCCTGTTCGTTGACGGTGCTGCCCATCACGATGAAGCTCAACCCGCTCGGAAACTCCACGATTACCTGGGTCTGGTCGGGTACGTCTCGGTCAGGAGTCACCTGCCTCGTGCCCAGACAGGCTACTCTGCTCGGAAACTCAGGATTACCGGTCGCGACGAGGAGCGGAGCGATGCGATGGGCGAGCAAATCCCCGAGAATTCCGGCGCAGTACGGATAATACTTCCGCCAGCGGAAGTACTGGTCGGCGCTGAACGGTCGATCGGATACAGGACCGAGCCACGAACCCCAGTCCAAGGTTGCCTCCGTGCATTCGGGATCGATGTCGTAATTCCACTCTCCTTCCGGGACGTTGCGAGCGAACGAGTTCTGCGCGAGAACCGGCGCGCCGATCATTCCGGCGTTGACGAGCTCAGACGCCTTGTGCCATTTTGCTTCCGTCGTGTACTGCGAGCCGAGCTGAAAAGCGAGTCCCGTTCGCTCGACGGCTTCCATGATGTCGAAAGCTTCGTCCAGGTACCGGGTCATGGGTTTCTCGCAGTAGACGTGCTTGCCGGCGTCGAACGCATCGACCGAGATCCGCGAATGCCAGTGGTCCACAGCCCCAATGAAGACGGCGTCGACGTCGCTGCGATCGAGCAGTGCCCTGTAATCGGCATGCCCATCGCTTTCACCCAATCCGAGGGCCGCCAGGGCTTGCTCGCGTCGCTTGGACCAGACGTCGCAAACGGCCGTCCCAACCACGTTCTGCTCGCCGCCGAACTCGACCACGAAGCTGACGTGGGCGTTGAATCCCTGCCCGCCGACGCCGATAAACCCGACGTTGAGTCTCTCATTCGCGCCGACAACCGACGGGGGCATGGTCGGCTTTGCAACGGGTTCTTCGGTTGTTAATTTGGTCGGCGCGCAGCCCGCAATGGTCCCCGTGGCAACTACAGCTCCTGTGCGCAAGAAATCGCGTCTCGATCGTCTGGCAGACCAGCCGCTTCCCCCATGTGTTTTCATTGTCGTCTTTTGTTAATTGGAGGACGATGTGCGGCGATAATATAGTAGCAGGAACGTCGAAGGTCGAACGTCGAAGGTCGAACGTCGAACAGCCTGCCCCGAACGAGCGAATACGAACTGTCTTGAAAAAGAACGACTGTAAACGAGCGAGGAGGGGTCGAACGTCGAACGTCGAACGTCGAACGAGAAACGAGAAACGCTGAACGAACGTAGAACGCTAAACGGTACGCTCGGCCACCTGGGCCACGACTTGCGATGACAACAAATCTAACAGCCTGTCTTCTTGCATGCCTCCTTGCACTCCAGACTGGAGATCTGGTGGGGCAGGAGGCACGTTCGCTGCCGCTGATCGACGGCACGCTTCGGATCGACGGGACGTCGAACAAGAGCGACTGGACGGTCGAGGTAACCGAGATGGACGGGATGCTCTGGCTTTCCGAATCGGAGGCCGGCTTCGCTCCTGACTCGGTTTACTTCGTCACGCGCGGCGGCGACATGAAGAGCGGCGTCAGCGTGATCATGGACCGTCTCATGTACAAGGCGCTGAAGACGGACCAGCACCCTGACATCGTGTACACACTGGGTTCCACCGGGATCTCTCGTGCCAGCTCCGATGATACGCTGCGATGGCAGACGACGGGGAGCCTGTGGTTGGCAGGCGAAGCCGATACACTGTCGACGATCGTGACCGGAGTCGAGGAGGCACCCGGCCGATTCGTATTCACCGGCTCACACAGGATGTCGATGCGCGAGCATGGGATTACCCCACCGACGGCGATGTTCGGGGCGCTGCATACGAGTGAGTGGGTGGAAATAGTGTTTCGGTTGGTGTTTGGAGCGAGGCCGGAACGCTAAACGCTAAACGAGAAACGCTAAACGAGCCCCTCTCCAAGTTCGTCGTCTGGCGAGGTTATGTTTTCCTCTGGTTGAGTGTCTTATGGTGGTTACGGCCAACAAACCATAGGAACCCATGTCAACATAGCCTCTGAACGACCTGCCCGAGCGGACCAAGAGGTTCGCCATCAACGTATTGCGGCTCATAGGCCGGATACCGGACTCGGTGGTTTCGAAGAGCGCGCCTTCGCAGGCCGCCAATTATCGAGAGGCAAGGCGAGCTCGCAGCAACAAGGAATTCATCAGTAAGATCAATGTCTCAATACAGGAGACCGAGGAAACACGCTTCTGGCTCGAATGCATCGCAGAACTCTTCCCGCAAATCAGCGAGGCCGCCAATCCTCTCTTAAACGAGTCGTCTGAACTCATCGCAATCTATACCGCGTCTGTCAAGACAGCATCAGAGCATGGAAACGAAACTCCGGATCGTGCGCCCGTTTAGCGTTTCTCGTTTAGCGTTCCGTTTAGCGTTTCTCGTTTAGCGTTTAGCGTTCGGTTAGCGTTTAAAGCTCCTTAATCCTCAGGTTCCGGTACCAAACCCTATCCCCGTGATCCTGCACGCCGATTCGTCCCCGCGTCGACTTCCCGAACCCTTCCCAATCCGCAAACTTGCTTCCTGCGATGAGGGCATTCCAATGGTCGGTCCACAAATCGACCGTCAACAACAGGTTGCCGTTCATCCAGTGTTCGACGTGCGCGTCTCGCTTGACGATTCGGACGTGGTTCCAGTCGCCGACTTCGCATTCCGTCCGCGCGTCTGCCTCGATCAGGTCGTACAGGTCGCCGGCCCGGTGCTTCGGCCACTGTCCATCGCCATGTCGTTCTGAGTCGAGAACCTGCATCTCGAGACCCGTGTCCGACGCGGCGTCATACGATTCTGCCTCGTCGACCAGGTAGAAGATGCCGCTGTTGCCTGCCTCGGCAATTTTCCATTCGAGACTGAGTTCGAAATTCTCAAAGACGTCATCGGTTACGATGTCGCCGCCCGAAACCGTTTTCCAGTCTTCGGCTTCTCCCGGTACGAGGGTCATCGAGCCGTCTTCCACCTTCCAGGCAGAGCCGACCGGCCCTCCGCCGTACTTGTGCCATCCGGAGAACGTCTCACCGTCGAAGAGCGATCGCCATCCATCTGCCGTCTCCTGCTCGGTCAGGGCCGCTGCCGGCGTGTCGACGGCGCGACAGGAATCCTGAAGGACCTCCGCCGTCGACTCGAGCATGCCACAAAGAATGACTAATGCCGACATGAGGATGTTAGGTATGGTCTTCATGATCTGACGGTCTCCCTGAGTTAAGACCCCGGATTGCCCAAGGTAAGTTTCGGCGTCCACAGGCATGACAGTGTTTCTGTCCGTGCAGCAATGTAATACGGCCCACCCCAAAGCGTTTCGAATTGACTTTCTGCAGAACCGACTTGGCGGCCCATTCGATGGGTCACTGCGAATCTGTTTACACCTCTTTCCGTCCATCGTATAATCCAGTGTGGTAGACCGAGATGTGTTTGAAATCGGAGCGCGGGAAGAGAGACCGGCGACCGGATGCTGACTGGCGGCCCAGGCGGCTAGGCCTGGATGCCATCCGACGAGGAGTTGTGAGTTTTATGCAAATGGTCACATCGAAGGACGGCACACGCATCGCATTCTGGCGCAGCGGCGCGGGACCTCCGCTGCTGCTGATCCACGGCGGGACCGCTGACCACACGACCACATGGCGGTTCGTCCGCAAGGAGTTTGAGAGACGGTTCACGGTCTACGCCATGGACCGGCGCGGCCGAGGAGGGAGTGGGGACTCTCCGGAGTACGATCTCTTGCGTGAGGCCGAGGATGTGGCCGCCGTCGTCGACTCGATCGGCGGCCCGGCCAACGTCCTCGGACACTCCTACGGGGCCCTGTGCGCAATTGAAGCCTCCTTGCTGACCCCGAATGTGCGACGTTTGATACTGTACGAAGGCGTCCCTCTCGACGGCGCGGCTCTGTACAGGCCGGGCACGGCCGACCGAGTGGAGGCGTTGCTCCGGCAAGGAGACGTGGAGGGTATGCTTGTGGCGATGTATAGCGAGCTGGTCGAGATGCCGCGCGAGGAAATCGAGTTGATGCGATCTCAATCGGAGGCCTGGAGAAGACGGATTGCCAACGCGCCATCCATGCCGCGCGAGCTACGCTGTGAGCGGGACTACGTGTTCAAACCGGAGCGATTCGCCGACATGCGTGTGCCTACACTTCTGCTGGTGGGCGGTGACAGTCCGCCGCGAGAGCTGCATAACGCCAGGGGCGTGGCCCGAGCGCTTACCGACGCCACGGTGGTCCGGTTGCCGAAACAGCAGCACGTCGCTATGTACACGGCGCCCGAAGCCTTCGTGCGTGAGGTGGTGCTGTTCCTGGAGGGATGATTAACAGGGAGCATTCAATGGCAGGTTACTCAGGAACTCCGTTGTTCCAGAAACTCGGTATCAAGGCAGGAAATGTTCGCGTCTACGTCGGCACCTATACGCGCGGCAGGAGCAAGGGCATCTATCTCCTCGATCTGGATCTGGAGACGGGGGCGTTGAGGTCCCGCGGCCTCGCTGCAAAGAGCGACAGCCCGTCGTTCCTGGCGGTTCATCCCTCCCGCGGGACACTTTACGCTGTCAACTCGGTGGCTAAATTCGGAGGTCGGGACGGTGGCGGCGTGAGTGCCTTCCGGATCGATCCGAATAAACGGAGGCTGAAGTTGATAAACAGCCGGCCTTCGCTTGGTGCCGGACCGTGCTACGTGGCCTTAGACAGCGCAGGCAGAAACGCACTTGTGTCCAACTATGCCGGCGGAAGTGTGGCCGTTTTGCCCATAGACTCCGACGGCAGCCTGGGCGAGGCGACAGCTTTCGTTCAGCACGAGGGGTCGAGTGTCAATCCGAAGCGGCAGGAGGGTCCGCATGCGCACAGCATGAACCTGGACGCCGGCGACCGTTTCGCACTGGCGGCCGATCTCGGGGCCGACAAAGTGTTCGTCTACCGCTTCGATCCGAAAACGGGCACGCTGGCGCCGAACGATCCGGCGTTCGCAGCGCTCAAGGCGGGCGCGGGACCGCGTCACCTGACGTTTCATCCAGGCGGCACGCATGTTTACGTCGTCAACGAGCTGGATCTGACGGTCACGGTTTTCTCGTACGATGCGGCGCACGGCGTTCTATCGGAGGTGCAGACCGTATCGACTCTGCCGGGAGATGCCGAGCCGGGATACTCGACCGCGGAGATTCGCGTGCATCCGACCGGCAGGTTCCTGTATGCGTCCAATCGCGGGCACGATACGATTGCGGTGTTCGCCATTGATCCGAACTCCGGTGAACTGAGCTCGGTGGAGCACGCGCCGACGCTGGGTCGTACGCCGCGGCATTTTGCGATCGATCCTGCCGGCCGCTTTCTGCTGGCCGCGAATCAGGATTCAGACAGCGTGGTGGTATTTCGAATCGACCAGGAGACCGGAGGTTTGACGCCGACGGGGGAGACGGCAAGCGTCCCTTCGCCCGTCTGCATACGGTTTGTTCAGCAGTGAAGATAAGTCGTTGTCGAAGCAGTGGCGAATTCGGACAGCGGGTCTGGGTGCAACCAGAACAGACAAACGGAGCGGAAGCCGGGGGAGATGACTATAAATGGGCCAAAAAACATGCCCAAAACAACTTGGAAGCGCTACCGTAAATGCAATCGACTTGACACTTAGGTCTGAATGGCTATATTAGCGGCCTAAGTAGACTCAGTGATCCACCACAGCGCTCCAGCGCGATGACTCTGATGACCCAGTCCGCCATCGTCGAGAATCGATTCTGCAACTCCTGTTGTTGCTGTTGCGCGTGTATGTGTCCCCCATCCGTGAGGAACGCACCGTTGATCATGTGAGGCGCGGCTGAGGCAGCACGGGTTCGACCCGAAAAGAGTTTCAAAAGCCCACTCATCGTCATGGTGAGTGGGCTTTTCCCGTTTACAGGCCCTTCGCAAAAGCATCGAAAGCAACCGACAAGCTACGTGAAAACAATAAGTTGGAAAGAGGTACTCCACGGTCGCATCGACGCGTCGCTTGCGCACGACATCGATGTTTTCGAGGGCCAGATGGAGCTGAAGCGCCAGGGTAAACTCGACGAACGGGTATTCGCGGAGACCCGGCTTCGGCGGGGTGTGTACGGGCAGCGATATGACAACGGCCGGCGTCACGATGGTGTTGCCACGCGTGAGCTCGAATATCCGTCAGACCTCGTTAAGGGTCCCGACACCATCTGGGATGCTCCCGGAATGCAGCGCATCAAGATTCCCTACGGCGGCGTCACGCCCGATCAGATGGAGGTGCTTGCGGAGGTAGCAGAAGAATACTCGACCGGCATCCTGCACGTCACGACGCGACAGGACTTCCAGATCCATTTCGTCCACATTGAAGACACGCCGAACCTGATGCGAAGGCTGGCCGCCGTCGGCATCACCACGCAGGAGGCCTGCGGCAACGTGATCCGCAACGTCACCGGGTGCCCGCTCGCAGGAGTGTGCCGCGGCGAATCGTTCGATGTCACGCCCTACGCCGACGCCCTAACGCGGTTCATGCTGGGGCACGACGACGCGCAGGATTTCGGGCGCAAGTTCAAGGTCGCGTTCTCGGGCTGCGAGGCCGAAGCCTGCGGCCTCGTGAAGATGCACGACCTGGGCTTCCTCGCGCGAACGCGCCAGGGCTCGTCAGGTGTTGAGCGGGGCTTCGCGGTGTACGTCGGAGGCGGGCTGGGCACGATCCCGCACCAGGCCAAGCTCCTCGATCCTTTCGTGGCGGAAGGCGAGATTCTCCCTGTCACCCAGGCCATCTGCCGCGTGTTCGCACGGCTCGGGGAGAAGAAGAACCGAAACCGGGCGCGCATCAAGTTTCTGGTGGCTAGTCTCGGCATCGACGAGTTCCGCCGCCTTGTCGTCGAGGAACGAAAGGTGCTTCCGCACGACGAAAGATGGACCGGGTTTCTCGATGCCGTGGATGCATCCGCTGAGAATCCGATCAGGCCCGCGCTTCCCCTGAACGGGCAGGATCGGCCCGGCGGATTCGAGCGCTGGTATGCGAGCAACGTGTACCGGCAGCGGCAGGACGCGTACTATGTGGCCACCGTTCATCTGCCGCTCGGTGACCTGACCTCGGCCCAGATGGTCAGCCTGGCCGACATCGCGCGCAAGTATTCCGGCGACAACGTGCGCACCACGGTCGAGCAGAATGTGGTACTGCGCTGGGTGGCCGGCGGCGACCTTCCGGAGCTGTACCGCGATCTCGAAGCGATCGAGCTCGGAGACCCGGGCGCCGGAACGATCGTCGACATCACCGCATGCCCCGGGACCGACACCTGTAAGCTGGGTATCGCGTCGTCGAGAGGCCTCGCGGGTGAATTGCGCACACGCCTGGCCGCCCGGAGCGCGACGCTTCCCGAGGCTATTTCGAATCTCAAGATCAAGATCAGCGGGTGCTTCAACTCGTGCGGCCAGCACCACGTCGCCGACATCGGTTTCTACGGAAACAGTCGGAAGGCAGGGAATCACAAAGTGCCGCACTTTCAGGTCGTCCTCGGAGGTCAGTGGGATGACAACGCGGGCTCGTACGGGCTCGCCGTGGGCGCCGTCCCTTCCAAGTCCGTTCCCGACGTACTCGATCTGATAACCGGCCGATTCGTCGCCGAGCGCCGGAAAGGCGAGCGATTCAAGGACTGGGTCACCCGGATCGGAAAGAGCGAGGCGCGCGAGATTATTCGGCCGCTGATGGAGATCCCGGCGTACGAGGAACGCCCCGATTTCTACGCCGACTGGGGCGACCCGCGTGAGTTCACGCTCGGCGATCTGGGCATCGGCGAATGCGCGGGCGAAGTCGTATCGCTGTTTTCGATGGAGGTGTCCAAGGCGGAATCGGTGGCGTTCGAGGCGCAAGTGGCGCTCGAGCAAAGTGACTTCCACCGCGCCGACGCGCTGGCGTACTCCTCGATGCTCCTCGCCGCGCGGTCGCTGATACGAACCCGGCATCCGGACGTCAGTGAAGACGGCGACGAAATCGCCTTCGAGTTCAGCAGCCGATTTGTCGACACGAAGCTCTTCTTCGATCAATTCGCCCACGGGAAGTTTGCGCGCTACTTCCTGGACCGTCACGAGGCGCCGCCCGCCAACCCGGACGGTGATGCCGCCTACCGGATCGTCGAAGAGGCGCAGCTCTTCATCGAAGCCGCGCACGCGTGCGACATGCGGATCAATTCGGTCGAAGTGGAGACGCCGAAGAAATCTGACCTGAAACGACTGCCGCCATCGTTCCCGGCCGCGCTGCCCCGCACTCCGAAACGACCGCCCGGTTTCAACTGAATGTCTATAATATCTTATAAAATATGATTTTACGACGACATAGCGTAAAACTGTGCGGCGCCGGCGAGGCCGAGGTGGCTCTGACCGAGATCGTCCCGGTGTTTCACGAATGGATTCGATCCGGCGATTTCGAGGAACTGCTGATCGACGTGGGAGACTACAAACACGTGGCGGGCGGTCCCGGCATCGTACTCGTGGGACTGGAGTCGGATTATTCCGTTTCGTCCGCAGGGGGTGGGCTGGGACTTGTCTACACCTGCAAGCGCCTGGACGGCCAGGGGGCATCCGAGTCGCTGGCCGCATCGATCGGCCGCCTGGCGTACGCGGCTGCAAGGTTGAGCGACGAGCCCGCTCTCCGGGGGAGGATCCGTTTCGATCCGCGTCGCATCGAGGTCACGTTTCTGGACCGGCTGACTGCGGCCAATTCCGAGGAGGGCTTCCAATTCGTCGTGCCGCTCATGAATCGTGCGCTCGGCGACGTCCTCCAAGTGGGGCCGGTCAACCTGGTCAGCACGGAGGCTGACCAGCGGCGACCTCTGCGGGTGCTTGCTGCGACCGACAGCGACCTTGATTTCGACCGAGTGATTCAGTTCGCCGGCATCGATCGCCGCGAGGAGGTGTCAACGTGAGCCGAAACGGAGTCGTATACCTGGTCGGAGCCGGTCCCGGAGATCCGGGT
Organism: Rhodothermales bacterium; assembly: GCA_035512315.1. Classification (GTDB taxonomy): domain Bacteria; phylum Bacteroidota; class Rhodothermia; order Rhodothermales; family DATKEJ01; genus DATKEJ01. The sequence continues at coordinate 13,257 of DATKEJ010000204.1, forward strand.
CTCATCACGGTCCGGGGACTGGAGGTACTCAAGCAGGCGGACGTCGTCGCGTACGACCGGCTCGTCCACCCGGACCTGCTGCGAAGCGCCCGCGAAGGCGCCTGGTTGATCTACGTTGGAAAAGCACCGGGCTGCCACTCGTGGACCCAGGACGAGATCAACAAGCTGTTGATCGAGTCTGGCAAGGCAGGCAGGCTGGTCGTTCGTCTGAAGGGGGGAGACCCTTTCGTCTTCGGCCGTGGAGCCGAGGAGGCGGAGGCACTGCGACGCTCCGGCGTGCGCTTCGAAATCGTCCCCGGCGTGAGCAGTGCCCTTGCGGCTCCCGCCTATGCGGGTATTCCAGTTACGTATCGGAGTGTGGCCCGCAGTTTCGCGGTCGTTACGGGACACACGAACAACCCTGCAGAAGAACCGGACTGGGCCTCCCTCTCCACACTCGACACGCTGGTGATTCTCATGGGACTCGGAAGGATAGGCGCCATCGCGGAAAGTCTTGTGGTTGGCGGCCGATCTCCGGATACACCGGTGGCGGTGATCCAGTCTGCGACGACGACCGACCAGAAGGTCGTCACCGGCGATCTGTCGAACATCGCATCAAGAGCAGAGGGACTCAATCCCCCCGCCGTTATCGTCGTCGGAGAGGTCGTTCGTCTTCACGAGCGAATCGACTGGTCAATGATCGTCTCAGCGTCGAGCGATCCGAATGTCGATAACCAATTCGTCGATTTGGCGCGCGAACTGGAGGTCGCGACAGCATGATTCACCACCTGGAGGTTTTGAATTCCACCCGAAAGCCGCCCCTTGATCTCTCGGAATCGAACGAACGACTCGAGCGTGCACCCGTGAGCGAAGCCATTGCCTGGGCGCACCAGACATTCGGCGCCGGGCTCGTGTTGGCGACCGGATTTGGGCCCTCGGGAGTAGTTCTCGCGCACCACGTCGCTGAGATGGCGATCGGCCTGCGCGTGTTCTACATCGACACAAGCCTGCTCTTTCCAGCCACCTACCGTCTGAAGGAGGCACTCTCGGAACGCCTGGGAATCGCTTTCGAACCCATCTCGGGCATCGATCTCGAGCGACAGTCAGCCGAGTACGGGCCTGAGCTCTGGTCCCGAAATCCCGATCGATGCTGTAACATTCGAAAGGTGGCGCCTCTCAGGGAGTACCTGCAAGGCAAGAGCGCCTGGATGACCGGGTTGCGACGCGATCAGTCCGCCGGCCGCGCCGGCTCGCAGATCCTCGAATGGGATCAGCGCAATGGGCTTTATAAGCTGAATCCACTTGCAGCCTGGACGTCGAATGACGTGTGGCGCTATATACGGGAGCACCGTCTGCCCTACAACGACCTCCACGACGAGGGTTATCCGAGCATCGGGTGCGAGCCGTGCACGCGAAACGTGGCCGTGGGAGAAGACGAACGGGCCGGGCGGTGGGCCGGCACGAACAAGACGGAGTGCGGGATTCACCAGCGTCGGGAGGTTGCCTGAATGAAGCCGTATCCAATCTTTCTCTGCGACCTGGACCGACGACGGTGTGTCGTGATCGGAGGGGACCACGAGGCGCAGCGAAAAGTCGGCGGCCTGCTGGAGGTCGACGCAAAGGTTGTCGTGATCAGTGAGGCCCTCACGCCGGGCCTCCGGGCAATGGCCGACGAGGGTCGCGTCGAATGGATACCGCGCGACTACGAAGAGGGTGACCTCGAAGGCGCATTTCTCGTCATTGTGAGCGAGCGGAACCCGGAACGCACCGAGCCGATCTGGCAGGAGGCAAACAGGGAGGGGGCCTTGATCAACGCGATGGACGACGTGCCGCACTGTACGTTCGTCGCCGGCTCCACGATCCGACGCGGCCCTCTCGTCGTCTCAATCTCGACGAGCGGCGCGGCGCCGGCCGTGGCGGTGCGGCTGCGACAAACGCTCGAGCAGCGCCTGGGTCCGGAATACGGCGAGTATCTCGAGCTGCTCGCGAGCCTCCGCGAAGAAATGGTCGATCGTTATCCAGATTTCGACGAGCGACGTGGAATCTGGTATGAGCTTGCAGACTCGCGCCTCCTCGATCTCGTTCGAGAAGGCCGACAGGAGGAAGCCCTGAGGAGGATAGAGGCGTTGTCGGGGATCGTGATCCCGGCAGACTTAGTCGAGGAGGACGGGGCATGAGAGTCTACGGCGGGGGACATGTCGACGCGACGAGGAGGCCCAGCAGCGCCCGGCTCCTGCCTCCACCCTCAAAGACCACAGGTGCCCAGGGCGTCGACTACTGACCATTTAACGCCGCGTGATGTCCGCTCTGCCGGCCCGCAAACGGACTCAACCGATCCCAAATCCCGGGATAGCTCCTGAGCAGATAAGCGCCGCCGATCACTACTGCGAAGGAGTTGGCGACGACGATAGACCACCAGGGGAGAAGCGGCCTTATGGGCAGGGTCTTGCAGGGAGCCTGCCGCGAGTGAGCAAACTACCTCCCTTACGTAAGCCCTGCCGAGCGCAGGATTTCACTGATCTGATAGAGGGTCTTCGTCAGGAGAGGATGCTCTGCCTCGAAATGAAGCGCGGCGCTGTCGAGCGAGTCGAGGACCGAGCCGTTTTCCGATTTCGAGCCCTCGCTGTCGTCGATCGTATCTCGAATCCGATCAACAACGCCCGACAGCATCGACCGGTCCTGGTCGGTCAGAGCCTCGGTCGAATCGAGCTCGCGGCGCAGGTCCTGGAGAATCTTATGAAGTCGCTCTCTCGGCACGGTTTGGGCCTCTCCCGTTGCATTGTCCAAACATAACACCTGAAGCTTGAAACTTGAAACTTTGGCGGCAAAGCTGCCCGAGCTGTTGCCGCCTTGCGCCCAGGCTGACCGAAACCTACATTTGAATCAGCATCCCGGCAGCAGACTTTGCACGGGCGAGCGATCTCTTCTGCGGCAGCCGTCCCAACCTGGTGCCCGTCGCCCGATCACCACTGCGCGTGTGTGATGGACAGAAGGTAAGCAACTGTAAAATTGTAACTTATTTCGAGGAGATTGCGATGAAAGGCAAATCCATTCTCATGTTGGTGGGAGATTACGTCGAGGACTACGAGGTCATGGTCCCGTTTCAGGCCCTTCAGATGGTCGGCCATACGGTGGATGCCGTCTGTCCGGACAAGGCTTCTGGGGAGTTCGTGCGAACCGCGATCCATGACTTTGAGGGAGACCAGACGTACTCGGAAAAACGCGGGCACAATTTCACGCTCAATGCGACGTTCGCGGACGTCGATCCGGAACGTTACGACGCTCTCGTCATCCCGGGCGGACGCGCTCCCGAGTATATCCGGCTGAACGAGCGCGTACTCGACATCGTCCGGCACTTCTTCTCTGCCGATAAGCCGGTGGCGGCTCTTTGCCACGGTCCTCAATTGCTGGCGGCAGCGGGAGTGTTGAAGGGCAGATCGTGCAGCAGCTACCCGGCGGTAGGTCCCGACGTTCGTGCGGCCGGAGGCACCTTCGCCGATATCCCGATCGACGGAGCGCATACCGACGGAAACCTGGTGACAGGCCCCGCGTGGCCGGCCCATCCAGCTTGGCTCGCCGCCTTCCTGGAAGTGCTCGGCACGAAGATCACGCACGAGGAGCATGAATTGGCTTGAGGTGCCAGGTGCCAAGTACCAAGTACCCAAGTCCGTCACGTGCGAGGGCTCTAACTCTTTCTGTCGCTCCTTCTGGTCGCGCTGCTCGTAGGTGACGCGTTTTCGCAACGTTGCGAAGACGCGTTCGATCTTGTTCAACGAGTGCGTCGGTCGAACGAAGCTCCTCGCGGAGATCATCGAGGATCCTATTGAGTCGTTCTTTCGGCACGCTACGGGACTCGCTCGATTGGTTGTTCAAACATAGCGCTTTTGGGCTGGAGCGCCAGATGTCAGATGGCAGGCGGCAACGCGAAAGAACAAGTCGTTGAGCGGGTTCAGGGGCTCTATTCCGTTATTCTATTCTATCCGTATCAGGAGCGTCGTCGCCGTGCTTTCATTTGACCGGATGCGGACGATGTAGGGACCGGCAGGATCCAGATCCGTCTCAAAACGCACGACGTGTTCGCCTGCCTGCTTCCGGCCAAGCGCCATGTGTTCGGCGCGTCTGCCGAGAATGTCAAATACTTCGATGTCCACGGTGCCGGATTCGGGCAAGCTGTACGAGATGTTCGTGCCCCGTCTGAATGGATTCGGGTACGTGCGCACGGCGAGGGTAGAAGCGACTTCCGGCGCGTCTTCGATTGCGGTGCCCGGTGCTCCGCGCCTGAAAACGTATGCCGATCCTGTACTTTCGCCTCCGTCATCGGCATTGGATGCCCCGATGAGCAGCCGGTCCGAGTCCAATGCGAGCGACTCTCCGAAGTGATCACCGATCCCCGCATCACTCGCCGTCAGCTTCTGGGCCTGCGTCCACGATCCCCCTTCGAACTCGAAGACGTACACCGATCCTGCGCTTAGCCCGCCATCGTGGTCGTCATCTGGTGAGCCGACTGCGGCGGTATTTCCGCGAATCGACACGGTGGTTCCGAAATGATCGCCTTCGCCCGCATCGTCTGCCAGAAGCTTCACCTCTTCCTGCCATGATTCTCCATCCCATCTGAAGACGTAGGCGGCTCCTGCGACAGCTGCCCCTTCACTGTCCTGGTGTACGCCGATGAGTGCGATGTCGTCGTGGAGGTCCACGCTCGATCCGAACATATCCTGAGGATCCTCGTCGCTCGCGGATAGAACGTCTTCCTCGACCCACATCGACTGGTCATCGTCAAACCGAAAGACATAGGCGGATCCGAGGTTCTGAGCGCCGGGGCCGGCCCGCGGGACACCGATCAAGACGCGATCATCGAAAACAGACACCGCGGCGCCTAACCCGGCAATCGTTGAGAACGTCCCGACTTGGATTTTCTGCTGTTGCACCCACGATTCGCCGTCGAAATGGAATGTGTACGCAGCTCCTGTCGGACCTCCGGAGCCTTCGGCACTCGGTGCTCCGACGATGGCTACGTCGTCACTTATCGCAACGCTTCGTCCAAAGCGGTCATTCGCATCGCCATCGTCCGGCAGTAGTTTCTGCTCCTGTACCCACGTATCGCCTTCGCGACGGAAGACATAGGCCGATCCGGACCGATTGCCGTTGTCGGCGTCGTCAGGCGCGCCCACAATCAGCGCGTCGCCATCGAGGTCGACACTCCATCCAAACCGGTCGTCGAGTTCGCCATCGTCGGCTTCCAGCTTCTGCCTGTGCTCCCACATCGACGCGCTCGCATTCCACTCTAGAACGTACACTGCGCCGGCACTCAGATTCGCGACGCCGTTTGCAGTGGCGCCGACGACTGCTCGCTCGCCATCCAGCGCGACGGCATCTCCAAAGCCGATACCGGCCACCGCGTCATTTGCGTTGAGCTTCTGTTCTTCTCCGAACGGCTGTGCGGTGGTAACTCCTGGCAGGCAGACACCGGCAATAGTCGCAACAATCATGAATCCGTTATGCTGTCTTTGCCGGCTGAGCGTACGATTCCTTGGATAGTACAAAACGAACCTCAAGTTTGGGCTTGGTTGCTTCGAGGGACGGTGGTCACGTCTGCCATAATATACGGATCGGACTGTCTGACGCGATGTCGAATGAGCGGTGGGGCAGATTAGAAGCTAGGGCGTGCTTTCTCGTTCGGATCAAACTGCACGCTGAACGGATCCACGTGTTCGCTGGCGTGTGTAACCTCCTACGGGTCGAAACAACCCCCTCGACTGCATGCGTAGGTCATTAGCTTTTTTCACATTCGGGCTGGCAGCTCTCGTTGCATGCCCAGTGTTCGCTCAGCTGCCTGACCGCGACATCTTTCGGCGCCACATCCGGTCGGAGGCTGATTCGCTGGAACGTCGCGTCGATCGTTTCGCGGCGAGGCACGGCAAGGGCGCCTTCCGCCTCGGCGCCGACCCGGAGGTTCTGATCGGGCTGTCGCGCATCTCGAACGGCCGTCCAACGTACCGCGTGAATCTCGATCTCAAGGCGGATCAGGCCGTCAA
>DATKEJ010000205.1:0-5905 GCA_035512315.1 Rhodothermales bacterium
CTGTCGTGGGCTGTATCAGACGCCGATCGCGGCATGACCGCGTGTACGCCGCCGGCTCAGGGCAAGTCCGTACGTCGCGAGATGTTGGCCGATTGAACACCACGCGCGTCCTTGTCCCTGACTGAAACCTTGGTGAGGATACGGATTTGGACTCGGCTGGACCACCGCAATGACGCGTCGGTTCAGACGTGGCTGCGGGACGATGGGCAATTCGCCACCGACAGGCGCCGGGAACAGGCGGACCTACCAGGCCCGATTCCTAAGCGGTATAGGCATTTTGCGGATCGGGTGGCGGACCATATATTTCAGCAGGCACAATTGCGGACCAGAACAGATTGGCAATGAGTTGACATACGTATGTCAACTCGTGCATGCTGTGATGCATGAGAACGACTGTTCGCTTGGATGAAGGACTTCTGCGAGAAGCGAAGGCCGAGGCTTCGCGAAGAGGCGAGACGGTCACGGCACTGATCGAGCGTGGACTGAGGCTGGTGCTAGCGGGAGGTCGCGCCAGAGGGCGCCATGCCCGCATCACGCTACCGGTATCACGAGCCACGGGCGGCACCCATCCTGGCGTCGACCTCGACGACTCAAGCGCCGTCATGGACCGGCTCGACGGACGTTCGTGATTCTGCCGGACGTCAACGTCCTCCTGTACGCCTTCCGCCGCGACGCCGAGCGTCACGACGACTATCGCTCGTGGCTCGACAAGCTCGTCAACGGCGAGGCCGCATACGGCATATCGCCGCAGGTATTGGCATCGGTCATTCGCATCGGCACACACCGCCGCATCTACGTGCATCCGAGTACAACGCCCGAGGTGCTGGCCTTCTGCGATACGATTCTTCAGCCCGAACACTGCACCGTCGTCCAGCCGGGCCCCCGCCACTGGGGTATCTTCACGGACCTATGTAGGAAGTCCCGTGCGACGGGGAACCTAGTGCAGGATGCGTGGCTGGCCGCGTTGGCCATCGAATCCGGGTGCGAGTGGGTCACTACCGATCGCGACTACGCCCGTTTTCCAGGCCTCCGCTGGCGGGAGCCGTTCTGAGCCCGGGGGCCGAGGTCGGTTCAAATCGATGTCTGGGACGTAGCCCTTTTTTTGCCCTTTGAATGCAACAAAGACCAGCAAGGAGCGGCAAAGCGCGGCAGGCGAGTCTCGGCTGCACCGAGCTTCGGCTAGGCGTACAAGAGGATGCGATCTGCCGAGATCGTTCCGATTTCGCGCTGGCCTGCTCCATGCCTGTTGGCGACGCATGGACGGCGTTGAAAAACGACTCGTCTACATCACTCGAAGTGGCGCGGATCCCTCGCGCCACTACGTGGGGATCACGAGCAACGTGCGCGATCGGGTCAAGTGGCATAACCATTGCGTGGCGTCAACTACTCTCGCCGCCCGGCAGATGTAATTGTCGCCGCGCAAACCATGGTCCGTCCGGTCACACCCTGTCGTACCGGCCGTGATCACTCGTGGTCTCGATGGAATTCCCCACGGCTCAAACACACTGATTTTATGAGAGACGATGGCGACCCTCCTTCTGATGACCCGGTGAGAGTGGCAATAGCACCTCAGACGAGCGAGGCGCCGCTATCCGCTGCCGCTATGTTACGATTCAAGCTTCCCGTCCGACCTTCGAAGGACTGATGATCAGACGGCCAGCGTCAGGACGAAAACGCTATAGTGGCCTGTATGCCGCGCTCTTGACGGGGTGCCTCCCGTTGTCCGTGTGGGCTCAGGATCGGCCGGCAGCCGCCACGCCGGCTCAAACTCCCAGCGAGATTCCCGCCGACTCTCTGCCGGCGGACGCCGGAGGCGTGCTGAATGTGAGCGAGAGTGGTCCGGCCGAAACCGGGGCCCCTTCCGCCGGTGTGCTGGCGGGCCGTCCGGCGGTCACGGCCATCCGGCTCAAGGAACCCCCAACCATCGACGGACGGCTGGATGATTCCGCCTGGCGCTCTGCGGCGCGCATCGGACAGTTCGTGCAGACCCGGCCGCTCGACGGGGTGCCCGCCACCGAACAGACCGAGGTCTACGTTGCGTACGACAGCCAGGGGCTGTACTTCGGCATTTACGCGCATTACTCGAATCCGAGTCTCGTTCGTGCCAACCGCGTCGATCGCGACCGAACCGAGAACGACGACACGGTGACGGTCTTCTTCGACCCGTTCCTCGATCAGCAGTCCGGGTATTCCCTCTCGGTGAATGGATATGGCGTTCAGAGCGATGCCTTGGTGAGGGGAACCGGCGGATTCGGGCAGGGCGTCCAGACCGTGCAAGGCGACACATCGTGGAACGCTCTGTTCCAGTCGGCCGGCCAGCTTGTTGAAGACGGCTGGACCGCCGAGATGTTCATTCCCTTCAAGAGCCTCCGGTACCCCGCGCGCAGAGGCGGCGAGGCTCATCGCTGGGGGTTTCAGGTCCTGCGGGAGATCCAGAGCAAGCAAGAGACGGCCGTTTGGGCGCCGATCTCACGCGATGTCTCGGGGTTCCTGCGGCAGATGGGTCTGCTGGAGGGAATGTCCAATCTGTCGACAAGCCGGAATCTGGAACTGCTGCCAAGTGTCACCGCCATTCAGGCCGGCAGCCTCGATTCCAAGACGGCCGCGTTCAACCGGGGCGATTCAGCAGAGGCGGGCATCTACCTGAAGTACGGCGTCACCTCGAACCTGACGTTGGACTTCACCTACAATCCGGACTTCTCCCAGATTGAGTCCGACCGCCAACAGATCGAAGTGAACCAGCGGTTCCCGGTCGATTACCCCGAGCAGCGTCCGTTCTTTGTGGAGGGATCGGACAATTTCCGACTGGGGGGGCCTGTCGGCCAGATGGTTCACACGCGGACGATCGTCGACCCGCAGTACGGCGCAAAGCTGACGGGGAAGGTAAGCCGCGTGACGATGGGGTTCCTGGTGGCCCGCGATCAGGCCCCCGGAAAAGTGGACGATCGGAGCGATCCGGCCTTCGGCCGGACCGCGCAGGTCGTGGCCGGGCGGGCGCTATACGAGCTGTTGCCCGGGAATACGCTCGCCGGACTGTTCACCAGCCGCGAGTTCATGGATGGATATAGTCGAGCCTACGGTTACGACCTACAGCTTCAGATGGGGTCGGTCCACACGGGACAGGTCAAGGGCGCTTTCACCGATCATGTCGATCAGCATGGCGTCCGGAGGATCGGCCACTGGAACGAGCTCAACCTGCGCAGACGGGGGCGAAACTTCAGCTACACGCTCCATCACGACGAGATCGAACCCGACGTGAAGACGGACCTGGGATTCGTCCGGCGGGTCGACGTGCGCAATACCCGAGGGACCGTCTCATACCGCTGGTGGCCCGAGCAGGCGATTGTGAGCTGGGGTCCCCAATACAGCTTCGACTGGAATTACGATTTTCGCGGCAACCTGCAGGAGCAGAACAACAGCGTGGGTCTCAGCTTCGACTTCTCGAAGAACATCAACGTGGGTGGGAATGTGAGCCGCGATCTGGAGCGGTTTCAGGACGTCGATTTTCGAAAGACGCGCGTCTCGTTGAATGGTGAAGTCCGCACGAGTCGGCGGATCTCGTTCTCGGGAAGCATCAACTATGGCGACGAGATCCGATACATCGCCACTCCCTACCTCGGCACCGGAACCGGCTGGGAGGCGGCCGTCACGTTGCGACCGATTTCGCGCCTGCAGTCCACGATCATCGCCGACACGAGTCGTTTCATGGATCTGAGAAGCGGTACGGAAGTCTTCGACATCAAGATTCTGCGCGCGACGACGACCTATCAGTTCACGGACCGGCTGCTCGTGCGAAACGTCCTCGAGAGCGATTCATTCGACAGGAAATTTGGCGCCAACCTGCTCCTCACGTATCGTGTGAACGCCGGGACGGTATTTTTCATCGGCTACGACGACCGCTACCGCCAGGGGGACCGGATCGACTCGAACGTGTTTCCCGGAACGCGGTACGAGCGCACCAACCGCGCCATCTTCAGCAAGCTGCAGTACTTGTTCAGGTACTAAAACAGGGCTCCGGCCAGCGAGCCGGGGTCTTCATTGCGAGCCGAGTTCGGGTTTACGGGACGAAGGGGCTGGTGCGATCGACGCTCCCCATCGAGCCGACCATCAGGTCGAACGCCTGATTGCCATCCTGGCAGATGAATTCAAAGCTCTCGACACCGGAGGTGAATCGCACGGCGAAGACGGTTTTCCAGGTCGAGGTATAGGTGCCCGGATCGTCGATGGTCAATTCGTACCGCATGTTGTTCATGTCCGTACGGGTAAAGCGTTCGATCGTGTGCAGCTGCCCGGAATGCGGCATCCCTTCCAGATTGGAGATCCACATTCGTTCGTTGTAGCCGATCGTGTCCACCACCAGGGTATCGCCCTCGAAGTGGCCGATGCTGTGTCCGTAATAGCTGGGCGCCAGGTCCTTGGGATGTTGGCGGCCATCCATGTGAATGATGCGATAGCTGTGCGAGCCACCGGTCTGGAAGATGATGAACTGCTTCTGCTCTGGAAAATGCACGAACTGAGTTCCGTATGCCGTCGCGACCTGGCGAAACGCTCCCGAGGGCTTGCACCGCGTGTAGGGTTCAAGCTGGTTTTCCTGGCGATAGTCGTAGATCGCCCGTGTCCAGGGCTGGAACGGAACCTGACTCAGCGTCGGTTTCCCTGAAAGTGGGTCGTCCGGATCGAGCTTGACGCCCGGGGCCGGGTCCGGAACTGCGAACACCCCGCCTGCGACACTCCACAAACCCGTTTCGCCGAGCGGCGCGCCCCAGTTCACGGTGCCATCGGGCCAGCGCGGTGTCGGCTGTGGCTTCGCAGCATTTCCGCCACCGCCGCCCCTTCCCTGGGCGAACGATTGGTCCGCGAGCATTGGCAAGAGCATTAAGGCAGCGGCAATAGCCACAATTGACATTCGACGCTTTCGCACGGTACCTCCGCAATTCTGCTTAACGTGGAAACTGAGACGCCATGGCTCCATAATACGCAGGGCCGACAGATCACTGACGAGTGATCTTGAATTCACTCTTTGCGGCGTTGCCGCCCGAGGTCTGGGTCCAGGTGCCTGCGATCCAGCGATTGGGCAGCGCAACGTTGTGCATGGTCCCCTCCGCAACGATCGCGACCGGGTTCCCCTTGGCATCCTTGGCATCGACTTCAAAGTAGACCTTGAAGATCGGCAAGATGGGCGGGACGCCTTGCTTGGGCGATGGCCTCCCAGGCGTGATATCCAGCCGTGCGACCTTCAGAGGAACCGCGTTCGGGCCTGGGTTGAACACGCCGCTCACGGCCTTGCCGTCGTGGTCTATCACAACCACGATACGACTCTGGGCTGTCGAAGTGGAACCCCAGTTGCCGACCCATGTGCCCTTGGCGGGGTGTCCTTCCTGGGCCGGCGCCGAGGCAGCACACAGCAGAAAGGACAATAGACACATCAGACGAAGCGAGCTCGCAGACATCTGCTACCTCCGTGAAGACTAGGGTCGATTGTCCTCGCAATAGTAGGTCGGCAGATCCTCGGCGACCCACTGGAGGTTCCAGGTGGCGGACCATGGCCTCGTATAGGCGCCAGGGTCGTTGATCGTGACCTCGTACTTCAGGGTGTTGTAATCGCTGCGGGTGAAGCGCTCAACCAGGTGAAGTAGGTCGGTATGGGGCAACCCGCCATTGGAAAACCAAAACTTATCGTTGAACGTCTTGGAATCAACAACGAAGGTATCTCCATCCCACGTGCCTCTGGCATTGCCGTAATACAGCGGGTTGTCATCATTTCCCCTCAACTCGCCCGTTTGCGGCCGTCCGTCCGTGTAAATGAAATGCCAGATATGGTTTCCGCCACCCTCGAGTAGAAAAATGCGTCCGAAGCTCTTGTCCTCAAAGAACTGAATTCCGTACGGTTGCTGGAACTGACGTA
>DATKEJ010000206.1:0-3837 GCA_035512315.1 Rhodothermales bacterium
GGCACCTCGATGTCGGCTCATCGCATCCTGGGGCTGGAGCAGGTCCCAAGGGTTTGGCTGTTCGCCAATTAAAGCGGTACGTGAGCTGGGTTTAGAACGTCGCGAGACAGTTCGGTCCCTATCTGTTGTGGGCGGAGGAGATTTGAGTGGAGGTTTCCCTAGTACGAGAGGACCGGGAAGCACTGACCTCTAGTGTACCAGTTGTCCCGCCAGGGGCATCGCTGGGTAGCCATGTTGGGAAAGGATAACCGCTGAAAGCATATAAGCGGGAAGCCAACCACAAGATTAGATTTCCCTGAAGACCCGTGGTAGATCACCACGTTGATAGGCAGGATGTGTAAGGGCTGCAAGGCCTTGAGCTGACCTGTACTAATCGGTCGTTCGACTTGACCATATTTGCCTTGTTTCAATCCGAAACTGCAGTTCGTTTGCACTCCGCTTCGCAACCCATATTCAATGCTTTGATTTCAAAGTTTCAAAGTTTTCCGGTGATCATAGCGAGAGGGTCCCACCCGTTCCCATTCCGAACACGGCAGTTAAGCCTCTCAGCCCCGATGATACTGCGCGGGCAACTGCGTGGGAAAGTAGGACGTTGCCGGAAATTAATCACAGCCCGCGGGGAAACCCGCGGGCTTTTTTTGTGCTCACGGCTCTCTAGAAGTTCCGACGCGTGGAGACCGGAATGTTGAATGTTGAATGTTGAATGAGCGCGACGGCGACCGGGTCCTCATTCAAAATTCAACATTCACAATTTCAACATTCAACATTTTTTGCATCTTCAGCGGGTCCTCTACTTTCTTGGGCGTACCGTTGCTCTTTTGCGCGTCTGTGGCGTTCTGATCCGTCCTGATCAACGCCACATCCTCAGAGCAGCTCGATAAACTCTTCGACGCTCATCTCTGCCTGCTTGAGGATGTGAGCGAGAGTGGAGCGTTTGACCGGCTTGTGCGCAGGAATCGTCACCTTGAGCGTCCGGTCGGCGGCCTCCGTGCGCTCCAGGCGCATGTGACTTCCCTTTTGCCGAACCAACTCCCAGCCGCCGCGCTCAAAGGCTTGGACGATCTCCGGGTAGTTGAGAGAGGGAACCTTCGTCAAACGAGGAGTTCCTCGACTTCGGCCTCAGCAGAAATCGAAAAACCGTCACCGTCGACCTCGAGATACAGCTCGATGGCCTCGCGAATGTTCGCCAGAGCGTCGTCTCGCGAATCTCCCTCGCTGATACATCCGGGCAGAGCGGGAACGTAAACGGTGTATCCACCTTCCTCACTCGGCTCGAGCACGACCTTGAGCTTCATCACCAGAATGATAACGCAGAGGCCGTGTCGTGCGAAAACTCGAAAGGAAAACGGCAAACGATCAGGGCACCGGCATCCAGTCGACGTCACCGAGGTCGGTCACCTTGGATCCCGTCTTTCCGGCGGTACGCTGGATCGATGGCGAGGAGGCCGACCCGAGGAATAGCTCGCGGGCATTCATGAGAATCGACACGTCGTGGCTTTTTCCTTTCGTCGCCTGGTTGATGAACGCGACTCTCATATCGTCAGGCGACCAGCTGGGGGTGGTTTCGTAATTGTTCTCGATCTGCAGGAGACGTCCCGCTCGACGGCTGTCCACTTCGACGTACCAGAGATCATAAGAAGTGGTATCCGTTGGCAACGTTGCGCCGAAAACCACCACGTCAGGCAGCGCCGATGTCTTGTTCCATTGCGGCCGCCTTCCGAAGATGTTCATTTTGCCAATCGACGCGGTGAGTGATTCCGAAGAAGTGATCGTGCGCGATACCTCGTCGAAGTTGAAAACGAAAATCTGCTGCTCGCCGCTGCTGATCCAGACGTTTGCAGCGAGTCTCGTCCCATCCTGTGACCACGCAGGTGCGTATTCGACTTTGTCAGTGGTGCCGGTCAGTGCGGTGAAAGACCCGGCGACGAGATTGGCGTCCGCGTCGACCTCGATCAGATAGAGATCATAGTCGTCAGCCGTGCTGAAATCAGCCGGGCGTCCGGACGAATCGGAATAGAGGATGAATCGGCCGTCGGGCGACCACACCGGCACGGCCCATCCGTGATCCTTCCTGAGCTCGATCAGCTTTCGCGGCGCGGCGGATCCATCGGTCGGAATGACATACAGGCCCGCACCGGACAGATTGCTGCGGAAGACGATCCTGCTGCCATCGGGAGAAAAGCTTGGCGCGCCGTGCTGCACCGTGGACGATCCCGCAAGGAGCATCATCACCTGCGTGCCGTCGGCGTTCATCAGCATCAGGTCGCGAGCTCCGTCATTCACGACCTGGATGTAGGCGATCGCCGGGACAAAGGGATCTGAGGGTGAATTCTTTGGAGGCTTCTGCGCCACCACGACAACCGGGACGAGGCAGAAGACGAGAAGCGTTAGTAGACGCTGACGCATGGGGGTACCTCCTCAAAAGAGTGGTTGGGTAGGTGATGGCCGATCTCACAGTTTCAGTAGAGACCACCATATGGCGCGGGCGGACCGGCTGGAATCCGCCGGATGGGGGAGGGCGCAACGCCATGCGCTTCGCACCTCCCGGACGTCGTCATCCATTGGGATTCGGAATAATCCCCGCCCTCCACGGTTGGCCGCAGCTCGTCTACTCAGCTGGCCGAGTGAATCACGATGCTTCCCCCGCTGATCGGCTGAGGATCCGCGGTTTCCAGATCATCACCCGCACCTCCGACGTTGTCGTAGATGATCTCGCCGGAGATGCGGTCCCATATCTTGATTCTGAATTTGTCGGCGCCGCCTCCTCCCGGGAGATGCCCATCTGTTGCTGTCAGCAGGAATCCGAAATCGCCGTTACCGTTCACCTGGCCGACACCCTTGTACTGCGCCTTCGGTCCTGATACCACGAGCCATTCGTACGCCGTGCTGCGGAAGCTGAAGGCACCGACCTCGAAGTTGAACTGTGTCTGACCGGTCGGTACCTGGGCCCCTTTCTGATATTTCGAGACGAATCCGAAGGTCGCCTTTCCGCTCAGGCTGACGTCGTTCGCATATGCCCCAGCCGGTGAGTCGATCCATCCTCCGCCGGTAACGAATCCTCCGTTCGGGTCGTACACGACAACGTACTGGAAGCGGGCAGTATCCGAACCTCCGATGTCCGTTCCGTCGCTCACGGTCACGCTGACCGTATAGACGCCAGGCGTGTCGTAGGTGTGGCTCCCGGCAACCTCTCCATACTCGTCCGGCTCGCCTACGATACCTGGTTCGATCACCGCGCCAGTGGAGGTCGTTCCGTCCCCCCAGTTCCAGATGGCCGTGTGGACGTCGGTCGCGCCATCGGGATCTGTGAAGAAGGCGGTTGCGCTGATGGAGGCGCCGGCGACTACCGGATCCACGGGTGCCTCGATGAAGTCGACGGTGGGCCGGCGGACGACCGACAGAAGGAACGGGCTGAGAGAGCTCACACGCGCCGTGATCGTGCTCAATTCCGGATTCTGCCGATCGTAAGTATGTCTGTGGGTCACGTCGATCAGTTGGAGAACTCCATCGACGATCTCGCCATGGAGAATCTTGATCGCCTTGAAGCCTGCGAAGTCCCGCTCACGCCAGGGCACCGGGAACGTAATCGTGATGGGTGCACTGTAGTCTCCGGTTGCGGAGATCTCGAAACTGACCGTCTCGCCATCGAGACCGGTGAACTCGTAGTAGCCAGTCGGTGCCGGTCCGGGGTTCGTGGCCGGGGAGGTGATGGTGATCGTGCTTCCCGGCTCGATCTGTGTGAAGGAGATCGAGACGCCGGTGACCGGATCGGTGAAGCTCTTCTCTCCCGCGACGAAGATCTGGACAGTCGCCGACGCAGTCGACGAACAACCGAAT
>DATKEJ010000207.1:0-7774 GCA_035512315.1 Rhodothermales bacterium
GGACTCTAGCCTGCCCCTACCGAAGGTGGGTGCCCAGCCCGGCGAGGCCCGCCGCGAGAACGCTTCTTGCGCTTGTACTGGCATCCCTGCTGCTGACGGCGTGCAATAACGGAAATAACTCCGGTGCCCCGAATCCCGAACCCCTCCCCGACCGCCTCGCCAATTTCTCCCACCTGAATCACCTCAGCGAAATCATCGATGAAGATGAGCCCGTGCGGATCGTCCACATCTACTCCGAAGCACCCGACTACCAGTGGGTCGGCGACGACGACGAAGGCATCGCCTGCGTCGACGACGCCGCCCGCGCCGCCGTCGTATACCTCCGCGACTTCGAACTCAACGGAACGTCCGAACATTGCCAGGCCGCCGAAGAACTGCTCCGCTTCATCCTCGCCATGCAGTCGGAATCGGGCCTTTTCTACAACTTCGTGCTGGATAATCAGCTGACCATCAACAAAACCCATCGCAACAGCACCGCAGAATCCTTCGAATGGTGGGCCGCACGCGCCGTCTGGGCCCTCGGCGTCGGAGCACGAACCCTCAAAACCGCCAATCCCGACCTCAGCACCGACGCCCGCGACGCCGTCGAACGAACATACCCCCATTTGGAGAAGCTCCTCGAACGCTACGGGGAAACAGTCGAAGTGAACGGACGAACCGTTCCCCAATGGCTCATCCAGGAAACAGCCTCCGACGCCACCAGCGAGCTCCTCCTCGGACTCCACGCGCTGAACCAGGCATACCCCGACCCGAGATTGGACAACTTCATCGAGCGTTTCTCCGACGGCATCGCCCAAATGCAGTGGGGCGGCATGGGGCGTTTTCCTTGGTCGGCCCACGCGTCATGGATCGACAGCTGGCACGGATGGGGCAACTCGCAGACACAGGCCCTCTCCGAGATCGGAAGGCTCACAACGGCAATCGAAGAAGCCGAAAACTTCTATCCGCGACTGCTTGTCCTGGGCTGGATGCACTCGTACAACCTCGATGACCAGAAGAGCGTCCGGGAATTCGAGCAGATCGCGTACGCCGCGCGCGGCGTTACGGTCGGCGTCGTTCGCCTCTACGAGGCCACCGGAGACGAACGGTACGCCGTCATGGCAGGCCTCGCAGCGAGCTGGTTCACAGGCAATAATGTGGCGGGCGTCCCCATGTACGACCCGGAAACCGGCCGCGGATACGACGGCATCAACAGCCGCGATCACGTCAATCACAACGCCGGAGCCGAATCGACGATCGAGGCACTCATGACAATCGTGGAAATCGAACGCCACCCGCTCGCGAGACGCTGGGCGGAGGCCGCCGGCGATACACCTGGAGAGTTGAAGCGCGACGGCAAGCCCTATTTGTACAGAGTGTTCACGACCGGTCCGGAAACCTTCCAATCGCGCGTGGCACTCGTGATGAATCTATCGGACGAAAAGCTCGACCTGCTTTTCGATCCCGAGCTTGAGCAATTTTTGACAGGGCAGAACTGAAATGAATCTTTTCAAGAGGCACAACGGGCCCGTATTGCAGCCGCGCGAGGACATTCCGTGGGCATCCGGCGCCGTCTTCAATCCAGGCGTCTGGTACGAGGACGGGGTGGTCCACTTGGCTTATCGGGCCGTCCCGAGCGGCTATACTACCGTAATGGTCGTCGAGGAGGGAGACGACGAGCCGCGGCGAGGCTTCATCGATTACATCTCCTCCATCGGCTACGCGAAAAGCACCGACGGGACGCACTTCGATTGGGAAACGGATCCCCTGATCAGCCCCGGTGAATCCTTCGACCAGTTCGGCGCCGAGGATCCCCGCATATCCAAAATCGGCGACCGGTATCTCATCACGTACACGGCCCTGAGCCAGCCGGCGTTCGGCGGCCCGGAGGACGGCGTCCGCATCGGCCTCGCCAGCACGCTCGACTTCAAGACGGTGACCCGACACGGGGTCGTCGGACCCGGAATGCGGGACAAAGACGCAGTGATATTTCCCGCCACCTTCGACGGGCGCATTGCCATGCTCCACCGCATCTTTCCCGACATCCAGATCGCCTGGTTCGACAGCATCGATCAGCTCTGCAACCCACCCTCCGATTACTGGTCGAAATACCTGGCGCATCTCGAAGACTACGTCGTCATGCGGCCGGAACAGCCTTGGGAGGAGAAGAAAATCGGAATGGGACCCACGCCCATCGAAACCGCGGACGGATGGCTCCTGATCTATCACGGCGTCGACCAGAAGCACGTGTACCGGATGGGACTCGCCCTTCTCGATCTGGAGAATCCAATGCGCGTCATCGCGCGAACCAAACACCCGGTGCTCGAGCCGGAAGCCGATTACGAGCTGTTCGGAGACGTCGACAATGTGGTATTTCCGGAGGGCGCCGCCGTGATCGACGGTGTGCTCCACGTTTATTATGGAGCTGCGGACAAGGTAATCGGACTCGTGACGGCTACATTGTCTGACGTTCTCGAAGCCGTAAAGGGCAACACATGACCATCCGATCGATCCAGACACTCCCGCCGGTGGACGTCGAGCGCCTCCAAAACGGAGATCCCGTGCTTGAGGCGCAGCCCGACAATGACTGGGAAAGCAGAGTCGTTCTTAACCCCGCGGCGGTACTCCTTCCCACCGATCTGGTGCTGGACAACCTGACCGACCTCTGGTCCCTTGACAGTGACCAGAAGCGCGTTCTGGATTGGGCGGACGAAGCCTGTGTCATGATGTATCGTGCCCAAGGCGCGATTGCCCCAGGAGAAGACATCGCCCCATCCAGTCTGGGGCTGGCCCTGTTCACGCCGGAGCTGGATCTGGTAAAGCGCTGGCCGACCCCGGTCGTACCTCCGGACAGGTGGTTTCACGACCTCGGCGTCGAAGATCCGCGCATCACGTGGGCAGAGGACGCCTGGCACATGTACTACGCGGGCTATTCAGGCGACCCTCGCGAAGGAGCGCCGAACCGGCACATCCGAATCTGCCACGCAACGACCCTCGATTTTGTCAACTGGTCGCTGAACGGACCGATTTCCGGTCCACTGAATACCGTCCCGAACAAGAACGCGGCCCTTCTTCCGGTCCCCGTCCGCGGTCGATGGATCCTCCTGCACCGTCCGATGGAGGGTCCGGATGCCATGGCCGTCCACACCGCCACCTCCGCGTCGCCTTCCGGCCCGTGGGCGCCTGCGGGCGTATTGTTCAAGTCATACGCCTACCGTGAGTTCGAGCGATCGTGGGTGGGCGCCGGCGGCCCTCCGATTCATCTCGGGGATGAGCGTTTCCTGATGATCTACCACCAGGGACATTTCGACCATGAGGGACGACGCGAGTACGATATCGCCGCCGCGCTGCTCGACTTCGGCAGGGCCGATCCGGTCGTTCGTCGCATCGAGCCGTTCATGCGGCCGACGGGCGAACTGGAACGGTCGGGAGATCCCGACGTCGGCATCGACAACGTGCTGTTCACGTGCGCCAACTACGTGTACGGCGACGATCTCATCATCCCGTACGCCGGAGCCGACAGCCGGATTTTCGGCGCGCGCGTTCGACTCGACGATCTAGTGAGCGAACTCGATCGCGACGATCGTTGAGCCGGCCTCGAGCTGCCTCCTGACGGCGATCCGCCAGACGCCGTCGCCCACATCCGATGCGCTGACCTCCATCGTTCCGGCGGAGACGCGCTCACCGGCGACCTCCCAGGATTCAGTCGGAGTCAATACATGCACGGTTGCCCACTGACCTGGAGTGCCTCGAAGTTCGATCTCCATCCGTCCCGTGGTCGTGTCGTAAGAGACTGGCTCCACCATGGCGTCGGCGCTCTCGACGTAGGGCGCTTCCGGAAATCCTCGCGCCAAATCAATCACCGACGAGGGTCCGGTGACCACCGCCGAGTACAAGGGTCGGCCATCTGCGGAGATCCGTCGGAAGTACTTGCCCTCCCCGCTCCAGTTTACCCGCGCGGAGCCGCCCGCCGCCATGAGGTCGAACGAGGCGTCCTCGAGTCCCAGAGGGAGGTTCGGGTCGAATCTGATGTTCCACTCATTCTCCCTGACGCCTGCGAGCTGATAGAGCGACCAAAGATACCAGCCTCCGGCCCACAGGAAGGTGGTCTTATCCAGTTCTCCGTATGCCGGTGAGTCTTTGTCCGTTCGACGATACTCGTAGAGCGCCGGCTGTCCACCCGGACTGTTTGCGATGCCGTCGAGCGTGTAGTATTTCCGGAGGGCTGCGAGCGCGCTGTCGGGTTGGCCGGCGGCCAGCAGCGCCATCGCGTACCATGCATTCCCGTGTGGCCACACGCCCCCGTTGATGTAGCGACCCGGCAGTCCGGCCTCCATGCCTACGAGACGGTATCGGTCCACAAGCTCATGAAAATCGGTGGGAACGACCGTTCGAAGCCCGATTTCGGGGTCGAGCAGCTCGGTCCGCGCCGTCTCCAGCATCCGCTTCTTCTTCTCGTCATCCACCAGATCGAACACAACGGCCAGAAGCGAGCCCATATACAGGTGCCGGTCTATCTCGTCGTTGTCGAGATAGTTGAGGATGTAGCCGGCCTCTTCGTCCCAGAGTTCCTCGACCAACCGGTGCTGCATCGAATCCGCAAGAGCGAGCCTTTCAGAGAGACCGAAGACGTCCACGCCGAGGGCAGTGGACAGATACGCGTAGGTGCGAATCGCCCGGATCGTCAGAATGGTCAGGTAGGCCTTGGGCCCGTATACGTTGGCAATGTCCCACCAGTCGGGCTGTACTCCTGCCATCAGCCCGTCATCGTAATTCTCCATCATGAGATCGAGGCTCTTCGAGACCATAGGGAAGAGGTCGCTCACGAGGGCCTCATCCCCACTGTGTTTCAAGTACGAGCCGGTGAGGAGGATGAACCAGAGGTGATTCCAGTTGTCGCTTCCGGCGGGCTCGCTGACGTAGGCGCCGTCTCGCCAGTAGCGGGCGTGGGTGAGCACGTGATCGCCCTCGTCGAAATGGAGGAGATAGCGGAGGTCGTGTGCAACGTGGCCCGTATCGAACTGGACGACGCCGAGGTTCGTGAGCAGCAGGTCGTGGGTGAAAAAGAAGTTGTACTGGGCCGGGCACGGCATGGGGACGAACCACCCCTCCAGCGGGTGACGATTCGCCTGCTGAATGGCCTTCGACCAACGCGCGGTTTCGACAAGCGACGAATCGGGGATCGAGAACGCGCTTCCACCCACGAAATCGGCGACGCGCCTCTCGAAGGCGGCCACGTCGGCACGCCACTGCGTTCTGGCCCCCGCGATGATGCCTGCCGCCTCTCCTCGGCGACTGGATCCAATGATCTGGACGACGTGGAGTGCTTCACCGGGCCCCAACTGTTTCTTGTAGACGAATTCAGCGGACGGATTCTCGACAGATCCCTTCGTGTCGCCGGCCGATTCCGGCATGTCTCCGGCATTCGTGACGAACACGGTAGCCGAGTCCGTGTCAGTAGCGTCGAAATCCGCGTGGTAGGAAATGCCGTCGTCGGAATAGCTCACCTCCGCCGAGTCTCTCCACGTGTAAGCGTGTGACGTCCGGAGCGTCGTCGCGAGATCGGTCGACAGCATGACATCCTGTGGCTGATCGGAGCGGTTCGACACCTCGATTTGGAAGACCATGATCGGAAGTGTTTCCCCGAATCGGTAGCTGATTGTCGCCTCGTACTCGGGCCGGGTCTGAACGAACTCGACGTGGGCGGGAGTCCAGTAGTACGGAAGCGGATCGCGGCCCAAGTCCACGTGTTCTCCGTCTATCACGAGATAGAGGAACAGCGGCATGGACTCGTCGCGCTCCCAGTAATCGGTGCTCAGGTCGATACTGTTTGCGACCGGATAGTAAAAGCTGATACGCGACGGGGCGGGCCGGCTGTGATGGAACTCGATTCCGGCGAACGGGCCGCCGACCTGGAGCTGGCCGTTCAGGCCGGAGTAGTGTTTGGTGAGGTCGTCGAGGGGGGACGGGAACGGCTGCGCGCTGGCGATTCCGAATGCAAAACACGAAGCAAACAGCGCAAAGACCGTGGAAGTGCACCTCATGGCCGGATGCGATTCTTCAGGATTGATGAGTCGGAGGAGCAATGTACGTGGCAGCGGCGGCTATTCCTTGTGAGCCAAACCGATCACACCGTGTGTAAGGGCTGTTTTCGCGCGAAGACTCCAAGGCGCGGAGAGGAAGCACCTCAAGCAGGCTCAAACCTTCGCGACTTGGCGACTTGGCGCGAGAATCGACTACCGACTGATCACCAAGCCGCGGGTCTTGACGCCGCCGTTCGCCTCCAGACGATACAGGTAGACTCCGTTCTCAGCTTCAGGAGCAATCCACTCGACCGTGTGCCGACCCGCGGACTGAACAGCGCGGGTCAACTCCGCTATGCGCCTGCCTAGCAAGTCGAATACATCGAGTCAATGGCGAGTATCTGCACGAAGGCGTCGGGCGTGCAACTCCCGTGCAGATCCAGTTTCTGCTCCCAGACGGCCGGCTGACCCATTGACCATGCAGGGAGCAGCAATCCCACAATCATCATCAGTAGCGCAATACTCTCTTTGGTACTCATCGTCATGTCGTCATGGCCCGAAGTACTCCGTCTTATTCTACGCGCTCCGACGTAGGTCAGGGTAAGGGACAACATCTGGTCTCGGTATAGGGCAAACTTGAGGCAGTTTTTAGTGGTCAAAAGGGCTCATCCCTAAGTCCCAGGGGCACCCGGCTGCCTTTGACCACCCCCGGCTGAGCGCTTTCCTGGAGTTTGAGTCGGCGAGTAGGCTGTCGCGCTCAGCCGCCCCCTCGGGGAGGGGGACAGTGACGGTTCTGTCCCCCGGCTGCGCGCTCCGTCCATGTACCTTGCACCATGTACCATGTACCATGTACCAAGTACTCTTGATTCCTAACGCCTTATCACCACCACCGACACCGACCGCACGCCCCGGTCGCTCTGGAGCCGGAGCCAGTAGCTGCCGGAGGCGACAGGCGTTCCGCTGTCGTCGAGCCCATCCCACTGCGCGGAATGCTCTCCAGCGGGCAGCCTGTCCGAAAGAATACTCCGCACGACTTGGCCGAGAGCATTCATCACAGTCAGCTCGACCGTACCGGTCGCTTCCAGCCCGTAGCGGATGCTGGTCGGGCCCGTCGAGGGATTTGGGTAGGCTTCCAGCAGGGAAACTGACCCAGGGAGCCCGGGCGGCTCGGTGCTCGTGGTAACGGCGCCCGTCAGCCCGTCGACCAGGATCCTCAGCAGGATTTCTCCCTGCGGCGCCGGATGGAAAGTGAATTCCCACAGGATGCGATCCTGGCTGACTCCCGGGAAGCCGCGAGACAGGCGGGCGAACACTTCGGCTTCCGGATACTGGTCCCTGAAGCCGCCACTCGCCGCCTCGGCAGCTGCCGCTGCTACGTCGCTGTCTGCCCAATACGTCGGCAGTGGGAGGGTCGAGGGTACGTCGTCAGGACTCGCCGGACGCTCGTCGAACACTATCCCGCCGCTTACGAAAACGGTATGCAGTTCGTTAAGAGCCGGCGAGTAATATGCGAAGGCCCACCCGTCGCTGCGCCCGTCGGAATTGACCGGTCCGAACGAGCCGACGAAAACCAGCTCGGCGTCAGGCTGCCACGCAACCCCCGCCTGGTTTGCCGTCTCCAGCTCGGTCCGGACGGCGGTTCTGGCGCCCGAAACGATAATGACCTCACCCGTCAAGGCGTCGACGACGAAATGCACCTCGCCGGGGCTCGATTGTGACGAGTAGGAGACTACCCACGCCGGCTCGCTCTGGGATAAGGCTCTGCGTCTGGC
>DATKEJ010000208.1:0-18136 GCA_035512315.1 Rhodothermales bacterium
GCTGGTGCGTGTCCGCGCCGAAGGCACCCACAGGTTGTACTCGGTCGATCCTGAGGGTGTCGCCGCCGCCGAGGCATGGCTCGCTCGGCTTGTCGACCCGTTGGGACCGTTCGCCCAGCCTCTCGACGCGCTGGGAACCGAGGTTGCTCGCGGCCGCAAGGCACGGCACGCCGACGGCGCCTTGGTCGATGGGGACAGTCAATCTGCGTGAATGGCCGCACACCCTGGGGCTTCGTCAGCGAACTCCGGACCTGGGAGCTCGCTCACGGTCGTCAGGGGTGTGAGTCCTCGCAACCGTCACTCGAATGTGTGGCATCGGTGGACGTGTCATCGAGGTGACTGCAGTCATCACCATGGACCGCTCCCTTTTGTGGTTCTCGTGGACGATGACGATGTCGAGGACAAACTCTCGGACGTTGCCGAGATCTCGGAGGGAAGGCCAGCCTATGGCGACGACGTGTTTCAGGTCGGCATTCCGAAGTTTGAGCGAGACCGCAGAAAAAGCGTCAATCAGCGGGCTTCGCTAGGTTCCATCCCGACGACAGGTTCCAGACCGTGCTCCGTGTCGCCTAGATACTCTCGGTGGCGTAGATCCAGCGTTTTGATCCAACGTTGCTGCCCTAGCGTGAGGGCGATGAAATAACCCAACTCGACGATCTGGGGGTCGGTGAAGTGCATCTGTAGGTCGGCCCACATCTCGTCATCGGCGAGGGCGGCATCCCAGGCAATGGCCTGGGCGTAGCGGAGCGCCGCCCTTTCTTGCGTCGAGAATCGATGAGAACGCTCAAAGTTTACGATCTCGTCCCGCATATCTGGAGTGATCTTCTGGGCTGAAGGTTCCTCGGAGCGTTGCGCGCCGCAGTACTCGCATTCGACCGTCTTCGAGACGTAGACTCGGCAGAGTTCCTTGATTCCGTTTTCGACTTCGCCGTCGTCAAACGACGCCCTCCAAGTCGCTGTGAACGTCTCGAGGATCTTGGGAACATGAGCTCGGATCGCCTGGCTTTCGGGCCGAGGTGTCCCATGGGCACGGGCGTAATCAAGGTGCGTCCGACTTGCTTCATCCAAGCTGCTGTAAGGGGCATAGCGAATGCGTGGCATCGTGGCGTTTCCTCCCGCGTAGGCGTGCATCCCGAAGCTTCATCATGATAGCTCCCCCAAGGCACAATCGACTGAATATCCGCGCACCATGGGCCGAGCGGCTTCCCACACGAGGGACTTGACGATGGAGGCATACGCAGGTTACATACAAACGATTGCAGAAAGGTCACAGAGTGAGAGAACGCGTGGGCTGGATTGGGACGGGACGTATGGGGAGTGCGCTGGTCGGCAGGCTTCTCCGGGAAAACGTTGATGTGGCGGTCTACAACCGGACCCGCTCCAAAGCTGAGGCGCTTACGGAGATGGGGGCGACCGTTGTCGACAGCCCTGCCGACTTGGCTGAGCTCGACGTCGTCTTCCTGATGGTTGCGGGTCCGGAAGACGTGCTAGAGGTTGTATCTGGCAAGGGCGGGCTCTTAACACGCCCAGGTGTGCGGCCAGCAGTCATTGTCGATTCAACGACAATCGATGTCTCGACGTCACTTGAGCTTCGCCGCCGAGCTGGTCAGCGAGGCGCCTCGGTCGTCGCTGCGCCAGTAAGCGGCAATCCGGATGTCGTTAAGGCTGGCAAGCTAACCGTCGTTGCCTCCGGCCCGGCTGAGGCGTTCGAGATCGCGAGACCATTTCTCGAAACCTTCGGACGGGAGGTCACATATATCGGCGCACTGGATGAGGCTCGGCTCGTCAAGATCTGCCACAACCTGATGCTGGGTGTGGTCACGCAGTGTATGGCAGAGATCACTGTGCTCGTGTCCGCCGCTGGCGTGTCTCGCGCTGACTTCCTTGACTTCTTGAACGACTCCGTCATGGGATCCGTATTCACTCGGTACAAGAGCCCAGCCTTCGTGACGCTTGATTATACACCGACATATACCTGGCACCTGTTGAGAAAAGACTTCGAACTGGGCCTGGAAATGGCCGCGGCGCGAGGAGTTCCGATGCCCAGCGCGGCCCTTGTGCATTCAATTCTGTCGGAGGGAATTGATGGTGGATTTGGGGACGAGGATTTTGCTTCCATGCTCACCCTGCAGGCGCGTGCTTCCAGGGTAGAGCTTGTGCCCGAGGACCGAGTCGTCGCCAGCGGGCTCTGAAAGTGTTCTGTCGCGAGCGCTTGTCCGGCCTAGACGCATGCTGCGAGAATTATCCGAGTAAGCGAACAATGTTGCCGGACTGCACAAGGGATCGCTCCTGCGGCGTCAGCCCAGGGACCAGTTCCAATAGCGCAGTTGGGTCACGATCGCCCATTTCGAATGGATAGTCGGTGCCCAGTAGGACTCGATGTGCTCCTACGGAATCGAGGAGGAATCGAAGGGCCGCCGGATCGTGCACGATCGTGTCAAAGTAGAGGCGATCATACGATTCGCGCGGAGATGACTTCAAGCTCTTGCCAACGTCTTCAGTATTCGTTTCGAATCCCCGTTGTATGCGGCCGATCTGGTAAGGGATGAACCCGCCGCCATGAACTGCGCAGAGCTTCAAACCGGGGAAACGCTCCAGCTTCCCGCTAAGAATAAGCCCCGTTAGGGCGATCGTAGTTTGGGCGGGCCGACCGACGATATTGTCCATAAAATATCGGTTGAGTGGGAGGCGTTTGATCTCAAACCCAGGATGAATGAGGACTAGCGTATTGAGATCCTCGGCTGCTTCCCAGAAAGGATCGAGTTCGAGCTGATCAAGCCAGAGCTCACCTGCCATCGTGCTGATCTGCACGCCGACCATGCCGAGTTCTTTGATTGCGCGAACGAGCTCGACAGACGCCGCCTGGGGATCCTGGAGCGGAACTGTGGCCATCGGCATCAGCCGATCGCCGTGTAGGCTGGCTTCCTCAGCCATCAAATTGTTGTGAATTTGCGAGTAGGTAAGCCCCGAGGCGGGAGGAAGTTCATAGCCGACTATGTCGATCCAGCCGGCCAGCAGCTGTATGTCGATCCCCATCCGATCCATCGCCGAAATCCGTCGTTCCATGTCGATCAGGTGCGTGTGCATAAACGATGTCGTGTTCGCTTCGAATCGAAATCGGACGCCACGTTCAGACGCCTCGACGGAGATCCCAATACGAGATCCAGACTGCTCGATCCAATCGAGGAGCTTCGGTGGAACGCAGTGTGCATGGACGTCGTAAATCATGTGCAACCGATGTGGCGCGACCGTTCAGAGCCCGAAAGAGTCATTTCAACGGAACCGGTCAAACGCGCCACAGACCCCGAGGCGCTCCTTGCAGTTCCTCCGCGCCGGCGGATGTTACGTAGACCAATCCCCCGGTCTGGACGCCGGATCGACCCGATATGATATTCGGCTGTATCACGATTGTCATCCCTTCTTCAAGCACCATATCGGGTATGGGACCCGCTGGACGGCTACGGGAGCCCAGAACAGGAGGAAGATAACCGCCACCGAATCCATGGACGAGATCGTCGCAGGTCGTGAAACCGGCGTCCTCGATGATGCCCGAAACCTCGACGAGGGCTGAAACGTGAACACCTGGTTCAACGGCTGAAAGAATAGCTTCGTATGTTGCTTCGGCAGTCTCGTGTAGTTTCCGGTATTCAGATGTTGGTTCAACGCCTACGGTCATCGTTCGCAGCACCTGTCCGGGGTATCCCCACCAGGAAGCGCTTATTTCGGTGGTCACCACGTCGCCGATATCCACGACGCGTCCCGACGGCCATTGCGAGGGAACGAACGACTGCGGGTTCATCATCGATGTGACCCCAAAGTAGTGGATGTGTGTGGTGCCACCTTGTGAGACATAAGCACTCTCGGCTAACGCCCCAAGTTCGTACTCGTTCATTCCGGGCCGTAAACCCACCCGCAGCGCCTCGACGGCTTGATCTGAAAGGAACGCACCCCGCCTCAACCATTCAACCTCCTCGGGGGACTTGACGAGTCGGATGGCGAGATACTGGCGGTCGAGGGGCACAACGTGCTGGACGGTTTCTTGAATCTGCGAGTGGTCCTGGTAGCGGAACGGCCCGATGATGCCCACACGTTTTGCGGCACGGGCAGACAGCGCAGCACAGATCGCTTCGACGGTGGAGGTCCCGCCCCATTGCACATCGCATCGTGGTGCGATTCGACGCGCATTTGGCACATGGTTGTGGAATTGGATGTAGAGAAGGTCGCGTTCGCCCGGATGAACCAGCAGAGCTGCCTCCCGTGTCACCGGCCAACCCGTGAGCCACGGGATGGCTGAACCCGAGCGATCCGCGCCGTACACGACCGCCGCATCGAGGTCCTCCGCCGCAAGCAAAGCCTCGAGGCGTTCATGCCGGCGCTGCATCTCGACGTCGGAGAATCTGGGGTAGTGATGATCAAGCAAGCAGGAGGTCCACGCTTCGTCGGGCTGAAATCGATTGCATCATATCACGAACACGCACTATCGGAAAAGGTGCGGAGTGATACAAGCCGTGCGTCGTCTCGAGAGCCTACAACCGTTTGCATTCCGTCGTCGCATGGCTACCGTGGACTTCCCACGTTGAGCTTTCAATTCCGAAGAGGGGAAGTGAGTTATGCCGAGAGAGGTCGAGTACGTCCACACGAAGGCTAACGATCCCAAGTGGAAAATGCCCTACACGCCAGCGGTAAAGGTACGGTCAGGATCGCTTGTGTTCCTCGCTGGCGTCACCGCGGCAGGCGTATACCACTCTCATCCACATGATGACGCTGAGTTCGCGACGATCCCTGAAGATCCAAGCGAACAGGCCCGACTAATGATGGAGAACCTTATCGAGGTGCTTGCAGCCGCTGGCGGTGGCCTGACCGATGTGGTCTCCTTCATCAAATTCATGGTCGACACCGAAGCTAACCAAGATGCGATCAACCAGGTGGTTGGAAGTTACTTCAAGTCTCACCGTCCAGCCAGCACGCTCGTGGAAGTGATTCGTTTAGCACCAAGCCCTCGGCTTCTCGTTGAGATCAGCGCGATCGCCGTGATCGACTGAGAGCGATAATAGAGGGTCGCGTCCCATCGGACGCCTCGAAACGCCTGATCGAGTGAAAGGATGAGAATATGTCAGATTCACCGTCGCACACCCTTGTGATTCCTTTGACGGAGCAACAGCTCGAGTTGCTCGATGAGGTTAAATCTGAGGTGTCGGTCGACACGATGCACGAACTGATGGTCTTGGCGTTGGAGGCCTTCGTTGTCCAAGAACAGCATCATCTGATGCGTCGACGCTATCAACCCTCCACCCTGCAGGTCGTAGCGTCCGGCGTAGACTCCGGAACCGATCTGGCTTCGCCTCGAGAGGTGATTCGATTGATTCCAGTGTCAGGCAAGGCCATGCTTGTGCGTGCGGGCGAAACGCTACGAATTCGACAGTTAGAGGGCGAACAGTGTGTCGACTTCAATGCGTTCAACGCGGCCGATTATGACGAGCGAATGTCAGTCGGACATTCCCGTCGCCAAGGCTTTCGGTTAGTCGCCGGAGACGTATTGCTCAGCAACCGAAACCGACCGCTCCTCTATATCTCTCATATGCCAGTAACCTGTGTAACCGACCTGCTCGCAGCACGTTGTAATGGCGCGATGTTTGAGAAGAAGTTTGGCTTCACAAAAACGCCACACACAAATTGTCAGGATACGCTTGCTGAGTCAATCAGGGAATTCGGACTGACCTCTGATCATGTCCACGATTCATTCAACATTTGGATGAACACGAATTGGGACAGTTCAGGCAACTGGTGGGTCGAATGGAATTCAGCTGAACAAGCGGACTACGTAGATTTTATTGCCTGTGAAGACACCATCTGCGTTCCCGTCACGTGCGGATCGGGAGACGTGCATCCAACCAGCAACTTCTTCTTGCGGCCGATTGAAGTGGAGGTCTATAGCGCTACCGTCACCTCGATCGACTCCGCAAGTAAGGTGAGGGAAGCACACTACAGTTCCCGCGGTGGGCTCCGAACGGGAGGGGATCCGGATGAATCGCGGGCTATGGTCGTGAAGGACGGGTATGAGGCGAACTTCTTGCGGTACCCGCTTCGTATAGTCGATTTTCAGGTACGCGACTTGACGCCAAGCGTCGTCAACAGGCTCAATGCGCTGATTGAGAACGGGTGGGCTCGAGATTTGGGAGACGCTGCTCGGAAAGCACTGATGCTGTGGTATCTGAGGAACGCTGGACGGAACAACTCCAGCGTGGGAGGGCGGTTCCGCTGGTGATCGCGAGATAGGTAGCCGTCTTAGTCGGTAGTCGGTGCGGACGTCGATTCGCGCAGGACCATCGACGGTAAGAATTCAAGGCGCGATGGCGACCTCTCCTGCGGACTGCTGAGTTGTTCAAGCATTAGGAGTGCCGCTCTCCTACCCATATCACGGTATGGGACTCGCACAGTTGTCAGGGGTGGCTGCATGAGCGCCAGGAGAGGAATATCGTTGTACCCAGTCACTGAGATGTCGATGCCAACTCGCTTTCTCATGTGGTTGACCGCCCTGTAGCAACCGAGTGCGATCAGATCGTTCGCGGCTACTAGGGCGGTTATTCCATTCCATTTCTCCATCAGCCGGACAGCCGCTTCCTGGCCCGCGTCGGCTTGGAACCAGTTCGCCTCTTCTACCTGGTCCCGTTGCGATAGCAGGTCCAGCTTGGTCATCCACAAGCGAAACGCATCCCGACGGATTGCGCCCGTGGAGACTGATGACGGCCCCGCCACGTGGCCTATCCGGCGATGCCCGAGCGCGTAGAGGTGCTTGACGGCGAGACCGATGCCTGTGACATCATCACACACGACAGCAGGCAATGACAGGTCGTCGAGTATTCGGTTGACGAGTACGATCGCCACGCCTCGCTCCACAAGGCCGCTAAGCCACGTGTCGGATCTCGCCGCAGACGCGATGATGACCCCGTCGACCTTATGGTCGAGCAAATCGTTCACGACCTTACGAGTGTCGAGGCCGTTTTGCTCGGCGTTACCGATGACAACAGAGTAGCCATGTCCGGCTAGTTCGGTCTGGCTGCCAGCGATCAGGGGTCCGAAGAGGGGGTTCTCAAGATCCGGGATAACGACGCCGATCGTCAACGTCCTATTTGTACGGAGGCCACGAGCGACCGGATGGGCACGGTAGTTCAGTCTTTTGGCTGCTTCCTGCACTCGCAACACGGTCGAGGGGCTTACAACGCCACTCTTGGTGGGATTCAGCGCTCGGGACGCGGTTGAGATATGGACTCCCGCTTCCCGGGCCACGTCCTTGAGCGTCGTTCTCTCGGGCATGTATTCCTCTCAGTCAAGCGCTCGCGGCGGGTGCACCGAGTCGTATCTTGAAGCGTGGGTGCCGGCGATGGTCACCGTTGAGGGCTCGGAGCGCAGCCTGCGGACTGTCTCATGTGCCTCGAGGGATGAATCATTGCCGTAGTTCCCTTCTCGGCGGGGTATGCAGAGTCCGGTCGATGATCATGCTTTCGTCGGGGCGGATACCAAGGCTCCTATCAATTACGCTGTCAGGTCTGGGCGCGTCCTCACAGGCTGCAAGACCCGTGTCAGCAATTCCACAAAACGCCGCGAGCCTACGAGCGAGCCCGTCGGACTCGGGCGAAGCACGGCACCGGTGCGCAGGCTAGTATCGATTGGCTCCAGGTGAAGACGACCTGCAATCGATTTCAATGGTACCGTTGCGTCGATGAGAGTCGACCTACCGTTCTCCCCGTCCGAGGACCCGTTTGTAGTTGAACACGGCGGTTTCTATCGAAGATGGGTCTCGATGGTTCACGACGTCGCCGAATTGAAACGAGTGGTGCAGTCATTGGAGGGGACCACCGACGATCTGTGGGTACCAGTGTGGCGAAACGTCGGAAGTCGGTATGAAGCCAGGGGCGACGAACTTGCGGCTAAAGGCGACCACGCTGGAGCTCGTGCGGCTTTTCTCCAGGCTAAGA
This sequence comes from Rhodothermales bacterium, assembly GCA_035512315.1. Taxonomy (GTDB): domain Bacteria; phylum Bacteroidota; class Rhodothermia; order Rhodothermales; family DATKEJ01; genus DATKEJ01. Next base: position 7,977 of record DATKEJ010000208.1, read on the forward strand.
CCTATTACTCTATCGGCCGCTTTCCGGCTGAACTCACGGAACTCAAGCGCGACATTAGCAACGATTGCTCGCGTGCTTACCAAAAGGCGTGTGCCGACCTTGAGCCGCCGCTTGAGGTCGTCGATCTCGAACACGAGGGCTTCCCGATTCGCGCCCACTTTCGCGCCCCTCAGGGTCTTGGCACCGTTCCAGCTGTGCTAGTGATTTGCGGAGCTGACGTGTTCAAGGAGGATCGTGGGTGGGCTCAGGATCTGTGCATGACTCGCGGTATGGCGTCCCTGGTCGTAGACGGCCCGGGTACCGGTGAGAACTCGTTTCCATGGGCGCCTGAATCAGTCTCGGCCTGGAACGCAGTGTTGGACTACCTGGCGAGCCGACCAGAGGTCGACCGCCGTCGAGTAGGCGCTTTCGGGATCAGCCGCGGCGGATACTCTGTGATGCAGCTTGCAGGCACGGAGCCACAGAAGTTGTCGGCAGTTGTTGCGATCGCTGGCCATCCGTTCGGATACGTGATGCCGGATGAGGAGCTTGAGGCGTACGTCGAGTCGCGCAACCGCCGTGCGGGGTTCCTCTTTGGCGCGCCGAATGATGGACCGTCCTTTGACAAGTCCTCCGTGAGTCGCGAACGGACAGAGTTCAAGCGTTGGTCTCTGGCAGAGCAGGGCATCGTCGATAACATCACGATGCCGGTCCTGATGATTAACGGTAAGCGCGACCATGTAGCTCCGATAGGCAACATCTACTTCATGCTCGAAACGGGGCCTGTGGCGGGCAAGGAAGCCCGGATTTACCACGACGCCGGCCATTGTGCCTTCAAGTACTTCGACCACTGGGCGCCAGCGGCTTTCGACTGGCTCGCTGCACGCCTCACTCGTCCCGAGGAAGGCGGCCGCGGAACGGCCCGTGGTAACCATTGACATCACTATGTTCCCGCCCCTACAATCGTTTGCGAGAGGGAGGTCGAAAGGTGGAACGCATGTCGCGGACGATCTACGGAGTCTTACTTGGTGCGCGGGTGACCAAGCGCATAGCCTTGACTCTTGCGTTAGCTCTGGTGGTGGTGGCGTGTGGAAGTGATGATGCAGGTGAGGAAACCACGACGGCTCCACCGACGACGACCGCTCCCTCGGAGCCTTCAACAACCGATTCTGCGGAAGGCGAAGTCTCTTCGGACGAGCCGATACGAGTTGGGACTTCGCTCACGCTGACTGGGATTTTCGCCGAGTTCGGTTCGGCGAACCAGGACGGGTACCAGCTGTGTGCCGACGAGGTCAACGCCAGAGGCGGTCTGTTGGATCGACCCTTGGAACTCGTCATCGAAGACAATCGCTCCGATACTGAGATCGCCGTCAGTCAATATGAACGGTTCATCAACGTCGACCGCGTAGATCTACTCTTCGGTCCATTCTCGAGCTTGCTCTATTTTCCTACTTCGTCCGTGGCCGAGCAGGCTGGAATGGTCTTTCCGGCACCTGCAGGCGGAGCCCTTGACATCTGGGAAAGGGGTTATGAGAACATATTCTACTTCCAGCAAAATGCTGGAGAATTTGTTGGTGAGGCACCCCTGAACGCGCTCAAGCATTATCGGGATATTGGGGTCATCTCACCGGAGGACTACCCAACGACGGCAGCGATCGTTGCGGTTGACGATTTCTTCGTGAACGCGTTGGTTCGAGGCCTCGTTGGAGACGCTGACATCGGCCCCGGGGCAGTCGCAGACGCGGAGATCGAGATCGTACTGAACGAGACGTTCCCGATTGGCTTCTCAGAGTGGCTCTCATTGGCCAATCAGATTGCAGCTAGCGGTGCTGACGTGCTCTTGGGCGGTTTGACGACGGGAGACGAAGGGATCGAGCTCATGCGCGCCCTCGCTACTGTCGGTTACTCGCCAAAGGCTATCTACCTCTCGGAGGCAGCTGCACTGGAGTTTGCCGACAATCTTGGAGAGCTGGCTAACGGTGTAATCGCGCATACATCGTGGCATCCTGACGTTGCGTTCGAAGGCATTCTCGGTGGAGAAGCATTCACAAATCAGGACTTTTTCCAACGATTCCAAGAGACATTCGACCGCGAGCCCGGGGAGAATGAAGCTCAGGCCTTCGCTGTCTGCCAGGGCATCGAACAGGCGGTGCGTGGTGCGGGTACGGTCGATAATAGCGCCATCCGCGATTGGCTGAGAGCTCGGACGGCCAACGACCCTGTTCGCACTGTTATGGGTGACTTCTACTGGGACGAACGCGGGTTGCCGGTGGACCGTGACTTCCTGGTTGGGCAGTGGCAGGACGGTCGACTCAACTTTGTATTCCCTGCCGAAGAGTTCGAAAACGTCGTGGATCTGATGTATCCAATCGCGACCGACGAGTGAACTTGTTGACGAGCGCACTCGCAGCTGCTCCGAGGACCCGTGACTCGGCTACGGCGGGGCCGGATCGGAATTGGAGGGTGCTCGTTGAGGGATATACGAACTCTCGTTCTGCCAGCCTAAGGCACCGGTCATCTGCACGCGACGCCGCTGAGGTTTAGGTGGAGGGAAAGCGACGCATCGTACAATGCGCTGAGCGGACATCGTTGACCCTTGGGTCAGACGCGGTTGAAGCGGCTGGATTGGCGTTTCTCGGCGGGAGACTAGCGAATGGCCCGGAGGGTCCCTCGGGCGAGCACGCAGGGTCTTACTTCGACCGACCCGTTAGGACGCAATTGAAACCCGTCTACGATGGGGTCCGCCGCTCGCTGTCTGAGTTGAATCTCGGACTGAAGGACCTTGTGAGAGTGGACGCGGCGGTAACGAAACGGGATCACGTATCGAGTTATCGCGAACAACGTCGCCGCTATCTCAGCGGGCCGCTCCCAACGAGTACGGCGGTTCGAGTCGACAACTTACTTGGGCGGACGTCAGTTATCCAATTGACCCCGATTGCCGCAGACCCCAGTGTACATGGCGAAATGCACGCCGTTGAGTCGGACGCTATGGCGGTGTACTCCCGTGATGCATTTTCGAAAGGGCTCGTGTGCGGCAATTGGCTGTTTGTGTCCGGAGCGACAGCGTCGGCTCATTCTCGCTCGGTTAAGAACTCGCAGGGACTTGCCGATGAGGCATGGGTCGACGAAAACTATTGGGCCCAATCTCCGGTCAAGGTGCAGTCAGGGTATGTCCTCCTGGAAAAGATCAGGGGCGTCCTCAAAGCAGCCGGTCATGGCCTGGAAAACATCGTCCGAGCCAATATCTTCCTCACTGATTGTGAGCGGGACCTGGGGCCATTCTGGGAGACATGGCTCGACATCTTTGATGGTGCACCGCCAGCAACCATCATTACTCCAATCGATGGTCTGGGCCTGGTCGCGGCACGAATTGAGATCAGCGTCGTCGCGTACAAGGTCCGTGACGACATCGTGAAAGTGGTCTCCGACACGCCCGACGAGAGCCTACCTGGTTGTCCTGTGGCCGTCAGAGCGGGCGGGCTAGTTTGGTGCTCGAGCGTCGCAGGTTCCCCATTGCAGCCACCTCAGCCGCGGTCGGGTATCGACGAACTCTACAGCGCAGTCGAACGCCTTGAGCGAGTGCTAGCTCGAGCCGGCTCGAGCATCGACGATCTTGTCTTCGTTGGTATGCATGCTGATCGAGCGTCGCGGGGGGGCGATTTCGTTAAAGCACTACGGTCTAGATCAACGACCGAGCTCCCAGCTATTGCGAGCACAGGATCTGGCGCGCCCTTCTACGGGCCCAGCTTGACGCTGTGTCTGGACGCAGTGGCGGTGACCGGATGAGGCGCTCGTGACGTCCATCGATGCACTCTTGGACTTGGTTGGCCGGTGCCGAATCGTCCCATTGGCGCAAGTGGTCTCGGGTTCAATGCCGACCCTGGACCATCGGCCGCAGGCTTCGGTGACCGCGGCGTTCGAAATGATCACGGGTGGCTTCAAAGGACCCAACAGCAGTACGCAGATCTTCTCTGACCGGCTCACTCTCCATTCCCACACGGGGACCCACATCGATGCACTCGCACATTGGGCGGTGGATGGATTGCACTTCCAGGGCGCGCCGGCCGAAGTGGGACCTCAAGGCTCGGGGATGAGCGGTCTAGGTGTCGATGTGATACCTCCAATACTCACTCGAGGCTTGCTGATCGATCTGGTTGCCGACAACGGCGGAGCGCCGCTCAAGCGTGGCGCACAAGTCGAGGCTGATGTAATTGATGCGTATCTGTCGGAACGCGAGCTCTCGATTCAGGAGGGCGATGTGGTTCTCATACGGACCGGCTGGGCTCAGCATTGGACAGAGCCTCAACTCTATATGTCGGGAGCGCCAGGGTTGACCGAGGAAGCAGCTCGATCACTTTGCGATCACGGCTGCATAGCGATTGGCATGGACCAGTGGTCCATCGATGCGATGCCTCCGACGAGCGATTCCGAGCAGTTCATTGTTCATACGGTCTGCCTAGTCCAGCGGGGAGTATATCTCATTGAGAACCTCGATCTCGAGATGCTCGGGAGGCTCGGTCAGCCGGTGTTTGCCTTCGTTCTGCTCGTGGTCCCAGTTCTCGGAGCGACAGGATTTCCTGTTCAGCCTGTGGCCTTGGTTGAGAGGGAAGGAGCAAATAGGTGAAGGAAGCACGCCTGCCTACCATCGATGACAAGCTGGCGCCGTACGGGCGCCTAGCAAAGTACTGGTTCCCGGTGGCTTGGTCCTCCGATATCGTCGATAAGCCACACCCGGTACAGTTGCTGGGGACTCCTGTCGTACTGTGGCGATACGACGGGCGAGTGGTTGCGTTCTACGATTTATGCATTCATCGAGGCACTCCACTCTCTCTCGGCCGCGTGAGCGCGCAAGGAGAGCTCATATGCGCTTACCATGGGTGGCATTACGACAGCGAAGGGTCGTGCACCTGGATTCCCTCACGGGACCCTTCGCGCGCAATCCCCCCGAAAGCTAGAGCCCATCGGTTTCACGCTGAAGAGAGATATGGATTGGTCTGGGTTTGCTTGGATTCGCCCGATACTGATCTGCCCATCTTTCCCCCGGAAATTGGTTCAGACGAGTTCTATTGGCGAGCGACGAATGACGACATCTGGGCCTGCAATGCAGCCCGGTTTGTCGAAAATATGATGGACACGTCGCACTTCGCTTGGGTTCACCCTGGCATATTCGGGACCGAAGACAAACCAATCGTAAAACCATTTGACGTCTACGAAACCGACGCTGGTCTGCACTACGAATGCGTCGAGCCAATCGGCCACATGGTAGTTCCTGATGGGCCGCATATCAGAAGTTACGAACTGACATTGCCATTCATGATCTTGTTCCGAACACGCCAACCGGACAGATCCGAGATCGAAGTGACCTGGTATGTATGTAGTCCCCTCGATAGCAAGACCACGCGCTTCTTTCAGTTCTTCCTGCGGAACTACGACCACCCGATGGCACCGGAGACGCGGCGCGAGTTGATCCGGACGATCCAGTCACAGGACCGCAGGATGGTCGAGGCGCAGAGGCCCGAGGAACTCCCGCTTGATCTCCGGGAGGAGCTCCACTTGCACGGACCTGACGACGTAGCCGTTCGTTATCGCAAGCGTTTGGCTTCCCTCGGTATTGATTGGTCATAATCATTGAGACTTCAGGCCCATCATGGACATTATAACTGGAGGGCCATCTTTGGTAGCGCCCTCGAATAGTAGAAGGCAGTCGGTTGCGATCGTCACGGGAGGCGGCAACGGGATTGGCGCTTTGGTGTGCGAAGGACTGGCCAAGCGGGGCGATGCGGTGTTCGTTGCCGATCTATCGCTTGCTGACGCGGAGCGGACCGTGCGAAGTATCCAGTCCCACGGCGGTCACGCGGTGCCTTTGTCCGTCGATGTGACTGACCGCCAGAGTGTTGACTCTATGGTTCGGGAGGCTTTGCATCAGGCGGGTCAGATCGACGTGTTGGCGAACATCGCGGGAGCTTGGCTGCGGCCGAGATCTGTGGGGTTTCAGGACTACACGGCCATTTCCGCATCCGACTGGGAATGGGTCGTCGATGTGAACCTCACGGGCACGTTCAATGTCTGCCAAGCTGTTGGTCCGGTGATGTCCGAAATGGGATCCGGTCGGATTGTCAATATGGCGTCCGCCACGTTCTATGGCGGCGTCGCAGGTCTCGCTCAATATGTCGCTTCGAAAGCAGGCGTAATCGGCTTAACCAGGGTTCTAGCTCGCGAACTCGGCGCCTTCGGCGTACGCGTCAATGCCGTCGCGCCTGGAGCTATTCTGACGGAAGACAACCCATCAGAGGCGATCCTGGCGATTCACCGTGAAAAGGCGAAGATGCGATCGTTGAAGAGAATTGGCCATCCTCAAGATGTCGTCGGCCCGGTGTTGTTCTTTGCTTCCGACGTATCCGACTTCGTTACGGGCCAAACACTGATCGTCGACGGCGGCGTCTATATGAATTAGGTTCCTGCGCAACGAGAGAGTGGTCAGCTAGATGTTCGAGGCAAGTATGGCGCTGGGATCGTATGACCGGGTGATTGACCCTGAGTCGATTGCATTGGCCGTTCAGAATCTGAGTAAGGAATTCGGCGGGCTCAGGGCTGTCCGTCAATGCTCGTTTACGGTTGAGCAAGGTACGGTGACTGGTCTGATCGGACCGAATGGTGCCGGTAAGACCACGGCCTTCAACTTGATCTCGGGAGTTCTTCGTCCCGACTCGGGCTCCGTGACGCTGTTCGGCACGGATGTGACCGCCGCAATGCCTCACAAGATCGCCCGACTCGGTCTCGGACGGACATTTCAGATCACGCGCGAACTCGGCAACCTCACTGTGCTGGAGAATATGATCGTTCCCACGAGCCGGGGGAGCCTCACCCAGCTGCTGGGCTCAAGGCACTATCGCGAGGAGATGGACCGTGCGCACGGCCTCCTCGAGTTTGTTGGCATCGAGAGGTTAGCTAGCGAACCTGCAAAGAACCTTTCATTCGGACAGAAGAAGTTGCTGGAATTCGCTTCCGTCCTAATGGCTGATCCACGAGTCGTATTGCTTGATGAGCCGGCTGGAGGGGTCAATCCTGCTCTTCTTGAACGAATCGTGGATCGAATCGTCCAGCTCAATGCCCAAGGACTTACGTTCCTGATTGTCGAGCATAACATGGACGTCGTTATGTCTATCTGTGATCCGATTGTCGTGATGGCACATGGTCAAGTGCTGCTTTCGGGGTCTCCAGGGTTGATCCAGAGGGACGAGCGGGTTCTCGATGCGTACTTGGGGAGGGCGTGATGGCGCAGCTGGAGATCAGAAATGTAACGAGCGGTTACGGAAATGGGCCAGACATCCTTAAGAGTGTATCTCTGACAGCGGAGGCCGGGAAGGCTTACTGCATTATTGGACCCAACGGCGCTGGCAAGTCGACTCTCCTGAAGACGCTGGCAGGGCTTCTTGCACCTCGCGAAGGGGAGGTTCTCTTCGATGGTCAGTCGATCGCGGGAATACGGCCGGATCTCGTGCTGAGAGCTGGAGTATGTTTCGTCCCGCAAGAGCAGAGCCTCTTCCCCGGTATGTCTGTCAGGGAGAATCTCGTCATGGGCGCCTTCCTGGAGTCTGATCGAAAGAAGGTAGTTGAGCGAATAGAAGAAACGCTCACAATGTTTCCCCTCTTGGCGGAGCGCTCGAACCAAGCAGCGGGCACGATGTCAGGAGGCGAACAGCAACTGCTCGCCCTCGCCCGAGCACTGATGATCAGGCCTCGACTGATGATGATCGACGAGCCCAGCCTCGGATTGGCACCGCAGGCTGCCGATCAGGTCTTCGGTGTGATTGCGAGCTTGAAAGCCATGGGCATCACGCTTCTACTGGTTGAGCAGAACGTTATGAGGGGCCTAGCATGCAGCGACTTCGCGTTCCTCTTGGATCTCGGGACACTGCGGCTCGAGGACAGCGCGGATCGGATCCTTGACGATCCGAGTATCCGTGAACTGTATCTAGGGCGTCACGTCAAAGCCCCACCGACCGCTGCCGTCGACTCGGCGGACTCATGATTCACTTGATACAGGTCGTGATATTGGGTGTATTGCTCGGGGGAGTCTACGCACTCATGGCATCTGGACTTACTCTTCTGTACGGAGTCATGCAGATCGTGAATCTGGCGCACGGCGTGTTCATTCTGATTGGAGCATATGTTGCCTTCAGCCTGTTTGAAAACTTGGCAATAGACCCTCTGCTTTCCGTCGTAGTTACCGCGCCGATGATGTTTCTGTTCGGAGTCGTGATCTACCGGTTGCTATTTGTCAGGATTGCAGGAGGTGAACGATACACTGAGATGTCAGTATTACTCACATTCGCGCTCGCCTTGGTGCTCGAGGGTGTGTTGACGTTCGTCTTCACTGGTGTCTTCCGTAGCGTAACCCCTCTCTATGCGACGAGCGCTATCAACCTCGGACAGCTATTTATTCCTTCGGCCCAACTCTATGCGTCGATCATGAGCGTCGTATTGCTTGTCGGCCTGTGGTCATTTCTACGATTCACGCGACTTGGTTATGGAATTCGCGCAACCATGCAGAATCGTACAGCAGCTCAAATCGTGGGGGTTGACGTTACACGCGTTTCCACTGTTGCGTTTGGCATCGGAATCGGACTGGCCGGGGCCTCAGGTTCAATGATCGCATTTCTCTTCTCATTCTATCCTGCTCGCCACTGGCAGTGGATCGCGATACTGCTTGCTCTTATTGTGCTCGGCGGACTCGGAAGTCTTAAGGGTGCAATCGTCGGGGCAGTTGCTCTCGCGGTGGCGGCCGGACTGGTGGGCGACACCTTCGGATTCACGTGGTCGCCCATGACATTCTTCGGCGCCCTGTTTCTGATTCTCCTAATCCGTCCGCAGGGTCTGTTCGGAAAGTCACGCGTCGCATGATCGGACGCAGTACAGTCCGAGTCAGAGCAGGTGATGCCCGGAGAAGGGGATTGGCGCGATACCTGGTTGTATCATTGATCTCGGTCGCCCTTGCCGTTCTGCCACTAGCAAGGCCCATCATCGGCCAGCCTTATAACTACGTTCTGCAACTTGGAATGGCTGCCCTGATGTGGATCGCGCTAGCGTCCTCATGGAACCTCATTGGTGGCTTCACCGGTTACGTGTCACTGGGACACAACGTCTTCTTCGGCGTTGGCGGGTACGCATCTGGATTGGCATTGATTCACTTCGGTATCTCACCTTTCGCAAGCGCCTTCGTGGTCGGCGTGATGTCAGTCGGCCTAGGCGCAATCGTCGGTTTGATCACGCTTCGAGCGCGGGGCGACGCGTTCATAATCTCTACGATCGCACTTTTGTTAATGGTGAGTTTGTTGTTCGACAATTGGAAGTTCGTCGGCGGGTCGAATGGGATCAGCTTGCCGCTGCCGCCATTTGCCCTAGAGGATGTGAAGATTCCGTTCTACTATGCCATGCTCCTCTTGGCGGCACTTGCAGTAGTCTTGAGCTATCGTATTGCGCATTCCAAGTTCGGGCTCACCCTTCGAGCGATTGCTCAAGACGAGACAAAGGCCGAAGTGGCGGGCATCGACACGCGCCGGATGAAAGTAGCGGCGTTTTCGCTCAGTGCGTTCTGTGTCGGAGCGGCCGGAGCGATCTGGGGTTACTCCTTGACCTATCTGCGGCCTACGGTGTTCTTCAGTATTGCCGTCGCGGCGCAGATGGTGCTCATGGTCATCATCGGCGGTCGAGGCACGGTGGCGGGGCCCGCGGTCGGCGCTTTAATGCTGGTGGCGTTGAATGAGATATCGATCTCCCAATTCGGCTCGAGTGAACTCAATCTCGCGGCCACGGGGATCGTTCTACTTATCGTGCTGCTTTTCTTTCCTTCGGGTGTAGTGGGGACTCTGCGTGAACGGGGCCGCCTGCCTTCATTTCTCGATTGGGATTGAGGGTACGGGGTCTTCTCACCTGCACATCCCGCGACGTGGCCCTCATCAATGGGAAGGACGACTCTTTCTTCATCCCGCTGCGAGTCACGAGGTCGGGACAGTCAATCTGCGTGAAGCGGCCGCCCACCCTGGGCGGGGCGTAGTCTTCGCGCCGCTGGCAGATCGCCCGAACCACAGAAGGGAGCGGTCACCATGGCTGAGGACTGCAGTCACCTCGATGACACGTCCACCGACGTCACACCGTCGAGTGACGGTTGCGAGGACTGC
>DATKEJ010000209.1:0-6147 GCA_035512315.1 Rhodothermales bacterium
CCGTCCCATCGACGACTCTCGAAACGCTCCTCTCCGCGTGAGAAGACCGACGAACAGAACGAAGGGGTGTTCGATCTGAGAACACCTGGTTCGCGAAGGCACCGACTTTTCAAAGACTCCCCCCGATTCACTCGATTCGAACAGGACGGCTGGTTCGGGGCACTATAGAAATGTGAGGCCATCGGTAATGCGGAAAAACACCCTGCTCATATTGCAGGGACTCGAGGCCTCGCCAGTGACATTGGCAGGGTCTGATCGGGAAGGCCGGTCTCCACGACTTCGGAACCGTAAAACGGTAGCGCTGGTGACCTCTCCATCGGCGCCACCAGAATTGCCTATAATCGCAGGCTGTGACTGGTCACGCGAAAACCGCATTACTTCTATTGCTTCTCGCCGCGACGGCCCGTTGTTTGCTGCAAATGGCACTATTGCCTCCGTATGCGGGGCTTGACGAGCTTTATCACGTCGCGAGGATCTCCTTTGTCGCTGAAGAAGGAAGACAGCCCGTTCCCGACGAGCTCTCAGTCCCGCTCTACTTACAACGAAGCCTCGCGCTCGAGCCGGGTTCGATGGTCTCGTTCGCACAAGCAGCCGTCGATTGGCCGAATCTCCCGAACAAGACGCTGCAGTCACGGGGTGTGCTCACCAGGATGGAGCGGGAAACATACGTCCTGCCGAATTATGAGGCACAGCAGCCTTCTCCGTACTACGTTATTGCAGCTTCGACGGTGCGCGTATTGCCCGCACGAAATGACCTGCTCGAACTCCGGCTCTTGCGGCTGCAGTCGGTCCTACTGGCCGTGGCGTCCATCGGGATCATTGGCATTGTGGGTTTCCGGCTGTTTGGCGTTGCAGGGATTGTGGCGGCTCTCGCTTTAACGGCCCTACCGACGTGGCACACCTTCCTCATCCGAGCCAGCAATGATGCCCTGGCTTATTTCTGCCTCGCCATCGCCGTGGGGATATCAATACTGAGACCCCAGCGATGGTACGTCTTCGTCCTCGAAGGAGCAGCTTGGGCATTAGCGTTGGCGACGAAACTTTACACCTGGCCCGTGGCGATTATCCTGCCACTCTTGTGGTGGTGGCAGCGCCCCGCACGATCCCGGATCATCATTGTCGCGTTAGCTTGTGCAGTGGGCGTTGGGGTCACTCTGTGGGAACTGGAGCAGCGTACCGGGACAAGCCTGGGGCTCGCCGTCTTTCACGAGGCACCAGCAGACGGTGAAACAGTTCGTATTGACTACCTCGAGATGGTCAAGATTACGATCGCGAGCGCCATCTGGATGAGTGGGCAGCACAATAATGCCCTGACGACACCGGGCATGGCGCTCTACGTTCTTCCTCCGTTGATTCTCGCGATTCTGGTACTGATCAGGAGACCGGAGGATCAGCAGATGAGGTTGCTGTTCTTCGTCTGTATCGCGGCGGTAGTAGCCTTTGCGGGGGGGCAGGTGGTGCACGCTTTTGCTCATGTGAAGGAAGCTAAGGCAGCGGGAATTTCGCTTCCACTCGCAGGAAAGGAAGGGTGGTACTGGTACGTATTGACGCCACTGATAGTGCCCGTCGCCGTCGGTTTCGTTCTTCAGGAGCTACGCCGCGCAGTGGGAATTTTCTTTGTTGCGTGGCTTGGTGCATGGGACCTCCTCATCACTGAAGGCGCGCTGTTGCGGGATTTCGCGGGATTGACGACACCGAATACTCCCAGTCTCCTCTTTCGGTGGGGGCCAGCACCAAGATTTGATCTCTCTTCATTCGAGCGTATTGCAGCGATAGCAGCAGGGCCATTGAGCGACACCGTTCTGCTCTGGCGCCTATTCTACGTGGGAATAGTAGCGGCACTTCTGCTCTGGTTTGCGCGGTCGAAAGCTGATCGAGATGGGTCGCAGAGTGAGCCTTCTGCCAGCCGCTGACTGCCGGAGTGTATCTGCTTCTGCAGATAGAGCGGCTCCCCAGCACGGGGGCGGGCTCGGCTTCGCCGCGGGGCGTGAAGTACGGTAGCTCGTAGGGAGACGTGGTAGTCACTGTCGTCGGGTCACTCTGGATCTCTTGATTCGGAAGCTTCCTCAGCCAGAGCGACAGTCACCAGGACCGCTGGTCCTCCAACGACCGCGATTCACGCCCCGCGAAGCCGCCCCGCGGCGAGCCCGCCCCGAGCGAAGCTCCTGCCCCGCGAGCGCAGCGAGCCCGCCCCATCTCCACGGTTGGGAAACATCCGGGAGAGGGAGGCCGATATCCGGCGGGACTACTTCGAGCAGGCGCCCTGGTGTGTCGCGGTGTACTTTGTCGACATCTCCTGACCGTCGAGGTTCATTTCCATTGTGCCCTCGTAGCGGGTTCCGTCGGCGTTGAACGTGATCTCGCCGCTTCCTTTCATCTTCTGCGAAGGACACTCGACGGTCCAGCGGACGGTGCTGCCATCGACCTCGTAATCACCGACTTTGCAGTCGCTCTTCGGATCGTTCGGTACTGCGCTCTGCGGATCTTTCAGGTCCTCTTCAGTGACGCAGACACTGGTCGTCACTTCCGGCATCTTCACCGGCATCCCCGGCATCTCCATCTGCATCTTGATCTGCCATTTCCCAGGCTTCTGCGGAGGCGCCTCGGCAAGGAGCGGCGTCGCAATCAGACCCACGACAACAAAAGTCAAAGCGGTCAAGCGAGTTTTCATTTTCGTATTTCCTTCCCGGGGACATTCTAGCCGTGGCAAATAACAAAGTCACCAGAAAAATCGGTTGCGTCGGTTGCGGCCGAGTTTGAACCCTCTCCCCGCAAGCAATCGTGTTCGGACCTCAATCGTTTTCGGGGAGAGGGCAGGGTGAGGGGCCAGAACGCGCAGATCCTCCCAGCAATCGCGCGCGGTCGATGGTAGCCCCTCACCCCGACCCTCTCCCCGAACACGACTCAGGCTCAAACGACATTACCCGCGGGGAGAGGGAGAATTACCTCCAATCTCCTTTACCCCCCACTTCACACTGCAGCCCGCGACATCTCTACTTCTCCAGCAGCGCCTTCCAGTTGCGGACGATCCGGATCGGCTCCTCTATTGCTGCGTCGAGCTCTTTTCTGATCAGAAATCGATCACGGTCGCCCCACAGCACGTACGAGTCTTCGGAGTGGGGTATCGGCGTCGGATCGCCGATCTCGAGATTGCCTCCATTTTCACGGACCGTTACCGCGGCGCTTCCTGCCGATCCGCCGTAGAAGAGCTCACTTCCATCGGCACTCCAGGCGATCGGGTGAGAGTTGCCGGTCCGTGTCACCTGCCATCGCTGCTTCGCCTCCGGGAAGTCGCTGATGTATGTCTCGTTGGAGCCGGTCTCGTTGGATGAATAGGCGAGCCACCGGCCGTCGGGAGAGAGTCGGGCATCCCATTCATTCGCGGCAGACGGAGCAAAGTAGTTTACCGTCGTCGGGTCATCGACGGCGATCCATATGATGTCGAATCCAGTGCCCGTCCGTTGTGTATGGGCGACCATGACACGGCCGTCGTGCGACCAGTCGGCGATGAGGAAAGGCGACATTTCGAGCAGCAGGTCGGGCATCGCGGTCACGGATGGCGTCTGGATCCACACGCCGGGCTTCAGGGCCGTCCCACCGAGCGTCGATACTGCAACCTGCCTCCCGTCGTAGGAAGGCGTCGCGTAAACGACGGGCGAGTCGAATGATCGTGTGACACGGGTGACGTTTCCTCGCGACAGATCCATCAGCCAGACGCTGACCTCGTCCGAATCTTCCCTGCGGAGGAGTACGGCTGTCTTCCCGTCGCCGCTCGCCCGAGCCCCACCGTAGTTTCCCGGCTCGCCGGCACTGAGTGTCTCCCGACCGGAACGATCGGTCCAGAAGAGTTGGGCGGGAGAACTGAAGCGTTGCTGGTACGCAAGGACCCCTGTCGAAGAGACCGACAGATGTGCGGTCTGCCGCGGAAGAAAGACGTCGACGCGGTCCGCAATCGGTTGCGGTGAACCGGTGACCTTCACCCTCCCTGCGTCGAACTGCCGGGCGATCAGATTCCTGTCGCTGACATAAAAGAGATAACCGTCAGCGTACTGCGGCTGAGCCCCGCTCACATCCAGCATTCTCACGTTCGGATCACTGAGCGAAGCCACAGCGATCGCTCCCATGTCGCCGCCACCATCCGCGCGGCTGGTCGCGGTGAAAAGGAAATGATCACCATCAGGAAGAAACCGGGGGTTTCTGTGTGTCCACTCCTCCGCGTCGGTTGTAGTGGCCGGTGCCGGCGTGCCCCCGCTTTCCGGCACCTGCATCAGCGGACCGAAGATCTCCGGCGCGAACACGATGATGCCCTTTCGGCTCCAGCTCCCTCCTCGTCCCTGCGCCGCGTCACACAATATCTGGACGGGTCCTCCCGAACTACGGATCTTTTTCAGCTTTCCATCGGCGAAAAACGCGAACCACTCTCCGTCCGACGACCAGAACGGAAAGTTGCCGCCGCGCGTGCCGTCGAGCACGTGCCGGTTTCCACTGCGGAAGTCGTGAATGGCGATCCCGTCGGACCTCTGCACGAGCAGCAGTCGGGTACCGTCAGGAGAGAACTCCATCCCACCGTTTACTGGCCCCGCGATCCCCTGCCCCGAGGGCAGCACGAGGTCCGAGCGGAACAGGTCGCGTGCAGAGGCTGTGGTCGTGCGCTCACGATAGAACAGACCGAGCGCCGTGATCGCCGCGACCCAGCCGACGATCGCCAGCGTTGTGACGCGTACCTTCTGCGACCTTCGCGCCCGCACCGCCGCAGCCGGGAGTCCGATCTGGGAACCCGCCTCGCTGATCCAGCGCAACTCGCTCGCCACATCGTGCGCCGATTGCCAGCGCTCGTCCGGGTCCTTCTCGAGACACTTCCGGACCACGTGATCGAGCGCCGGCGGCGTCATCGGGACCACCTCGGCGATGGGAGCCGGCTGCGCCGAGACGATGGCCGCAATCAGACTCGTCTTGTTGCTTCCTTCGAATGCGCGCTTTGCCGTCGCCATCTCATAGAGAAGCGTGCCGAGCGCGAAGATGTCGGTTCGGGCATCGGCAGGAGAGCCTTCGAGTTGCTCCGGCGCCATGTACTGGAACGTGCCGAGAATCGTTCCTTCCGCGGTCAGAGGTCGCGCCTCCGTCAGTCCGGACGCAAGGCCCTCGATGACGCCACGTTCCTCCCCCGCCGCTTTGGCCAGACCGAAGTCGAGCAGCTTTGCTCCCGACTTCGTGATCATGACGTTCCCCGGCTTCAGATCACGATGAGTGATCCCTTTGCGATGAGCGGCGTCGAGTGCCGTCGCGATCTCGGCTCCGTAACGCAACACCTGCTCGACTGGCAGCGGTCCACGTAGGAGCCGCTGCGCCAGCGATTCCCCATCGATCAGCTCCATGACGAGGTAGTGCACACCATCTTCGTGGCCAACGTCGTGCACCGTGCAGATGTGGGGGTGATTCAGCGAGGCGATGGCCTTTGCCTCACGATCGAAACGGCTCAGCAGCTCGGTGTTCCCGGCAAAACCGGGTGGAAGGATCTTGATGGCGACGTCCCGACCGAGCCTCGAGTCGTGTGCACGATAGACCTCCCCCATGCCACCGGCGCCGATAGGCGAAAGAAGCTCATAAACACCGAAGCGTTTACCTGGAGCGAGACTCATGTCTACACTGCGGGGCGGATATTCTGGTTCGTCCGGAAGAGATTGTCCGGGTCGTATTTTGCCTTGATCTTCGCGAGTCGCTCATGGTTCGGGCCGTACGCCGCCGCGATCCGATCCGGTTCGTCATCGGTGACAAAATTGACGTACACGCTTCCCGACGCGAACTCCGTCGTTGCCGCGAAGAACTCCCGAGCCCATCCGATCACGTTCTGGTCGTCCGTGGGATCGTCCCAGCGACCATGGACGTTCATCACGTAAGCGGCGTCGTAGTTGGAATCTCCAGGCAAAACGATCTCTCCTCGGATGGAGGATCGGAGCGCATCAACCGCTTCAATAGATAAGTTGACCAAGGAATCTCCTCGTGACGGACAGGTTCGAGTTGTGGGGAGGACGTTCACACTTAAACACCCATCCCCCTGATGCACAAGATGCAGTATTGGCATCGGCGCTCGGAAGATGACCGCGTCGTGTCACTCCTCGGGGACCCCGCGGTTTATCGCGAGGTCCG
>DATKEJ010000210.1:0-14223 GCA_035512315.1 Rhodothermales bacterium
ACCACCGCCTCGGCGACCGTAGACGCGGCCGGGACGCTCGTCACGTCGCTGCGCTCGTATCGCGTGGCCTGCGCTTCACCGGTGCCTATGTCGACTGTATTCAATGGTTTAATGAGCGTCGGGATGGGCTTCATGTACCCGCGGACCACGATCGGCATGCCATTGCTCATGCCGCCCTCGATGCCTCCGGCGCGATTCGATCCTCGGCCAAGGCGGCCTCCGATGGCAACGATCTCGTCGTGGACACTGGATCCCGGGATGCCCGCCGACCGAAACCCGTCCCCAATCTCGACCGCCTTCTGTCCCTGGATGGAGAGTATCGCCTGGCCGAGTAAGCCGTCGAGCTTGCGATCCCAGTGTACGTACGACCCGAGTCCGACGGGCACGCCGGTTGCGACGACCTCGTAGACGCCCCCGAGCGAGTCACCGCGCTTCTTGACCTCGGTAATGTGGTCGATGCAGGCGCGCGAACGCTCGGGGTCGATCATCCGCACCTGGCTTTCATCGGCTGCGTTCGACACGGCGTCGCCTCCGGCGTCGATCAAAGCCGAGACATCCAAATCGCAGGCAATCTCACCGATCTGGATGACGTGGCTGCCGACTTCGATGCCGAATGCCCGAAGGAACTCTCTGGCGACGGTGCAGCAAGCGACCCGCATGGCCGTTTCGCGCGCGCTCGCGCGATCGATGACGGGACGGATGTCCGAGAACCCGTATTTCACCAAGCCGGTAAGATCGGCGTGACCGGGTCGAGGCAGCGTAACAGGCTCGACGCCCTCGCCGGATCCATCAACGGCCATGATTTCGGGCCACCCGGCCTTATCGGACTCATATGCGGCATTGTCGAGCCGTAGCGCGATCGGACTGCCGATCGTCTCCTCGAATCGGACCCCGGAGTAAATGTGAACGCAATCGTTCTCGATCTTGGCGCGTCCCCCTCTTCCAAAGCCGATCCATCGCCGCGCGAGTTGGCGGTCGACGTCGGCCGCTTTGAGCGTTACTCCTGCCGGGACGCCCTCGACGATTCCGACGAGGGCCTCTCCATGAGATTCTCCGGCAGTCAGGTAACGAATCATGGTGGATTTGGCGCTTAACGGACCCCTCGTCGCTCGAACCAGCGGTGGCGACTATCTCCCACAGTGACCTCCCCCGGCTGCGCCCGGTTCCTCTTGAGTCTTCCCTCCTTTGGCGGACAATGCGTTCGGCCAGGGGAGGCTACTCTTGCACCGCCTGCACGGACTGGACGTGCTCGCCCGCTCGGGGGCAACGCGGCAGGGGTCATTTTGCCGTTTGCATTTTCAATTTTGAATTGTCTCTGGACTACTCCAGCTCCGGGACGTCGATCTCATAGAATGCGGCAATGCCGTCTCGCCGTTCGACGCGCACGAGCACAGACGACTTCTCTCTCGCTACGGCGAGATCCAGGTATGCCATGGCATCGTCGGCCGTTCGAACGGGTTGTCCCTCGATTTCTGTGATCACAACGTCCCGCGGAACACCGTTGTCGGCCGCCATGCTCCCGCGAACGACGTATCCGATATAGGCGCCCTCGCGGACGCCAAACGGCATCAGTTCCTCTTCCGTGAGCGCACGAAAACCAATGCCCCAGGCAGACGCCTCCATCGTTTCGGGCACGGTCGGATCGAGCGGATTCGGTTCCGAAAGCTCGGCGAGCCAGCGACGAATCGAGTCATCTTCCCTTCCCACGAGCGTCACCTCGAAAGTCCGTGCCTTACCGTCTCGCCAGATCTTGAGTTGGATGACGTCGCCCGGGCGTTTGACGGCAATGCGGCTTTGCAGCGAATTCGTTGCGTCGACAGCGTTTCCGTCGACCGCCAGGATCACGTCTCCCCTTCTCAGACCGTATTTCGATGCGGCTCCTCCGTCCCTGACTGCTGCGATAAGCACTCCGCTGATCGCATCGAGCCCGGCTTCATCGGCCCGCCTCGCATCCATGGGCGACATTTCGATGCCGAGGTATCCGCGCCTCACTTCGCCATACGCGATGAGGTCGCTGACGACGTGTGACATAAGATTGACCGGCACGGCGAACCCGTAGCCCTCGTAAGCTCCATCCTGGGTCGCAATCGCCGTATTGATGCCGACGAGCCGTCCGTCGAGGCTCACCAACGCCCCTCCGGAGTTGCCCGGATTGATGGCCGCATCGGTCTGAATGAAATCCTCTATCCCGAAATTGTCGTCGATGATATTCACCTGACGGCCGACCGCGCTCACGATGCCGGCGGTAACGGTGGACGTGAGTCGAAACGGATTCCCGACGGCAAGCACCCAATCACCGGCGTCGATCGCGTCGGAATTGCCGAGTGCGATGACCGGAAGATCCGAGGCGTCTTTGATGCGAACGACCGCGAGGTCTGTGGTCGGGTCCTTTCCAACCACCTCTCCGTCGAACTCACGCTTGTCGAGAAGCACAACGCGCAACTCGTTGGCATCGGCGACCACGTGGTAGTTCGTGACGATGTACCCGGCGTCGCTTATGATGACGCCGCTTCCGGTGCTGCCGTGGAATCTGGGCATGCCGGGATGGGCCCGCTGAAGGTCCACCGAATACGAATCGCCTCCTGAGTGGATGGAGACTACCGCCGGGCGGACCAGCCGGGCGACATCCTTGAACAGCGTGTTCAGACCGACTGCCTCGACGGCTCCTGCGGGATATTCGTAGTCCGGATTACCGACCCGAATCGACTCGACGATGCGGCTCTGATCACCGACGGTTGCCCGCTCCGACTGATTGCCAACGAGAGCCGCAACGAAGGCCCCGATCACAATTCCGATCAGGACCAGTACTGCCCCACCTACAAAACTTCGGCTCTTCATTGGTTCGTTCCCCGACAGACAGGGTGGTGTTACGACCGGGTCGGATCCTTGTTGCCCCGCGCTTCTGCGTGACGGCCAAACAGGGCACTACGCCGGCGCCCTGAAAACTGCCGCCTCAGGCAAGTGATCCGTAAATCCTTCCAAATTTACCCTTTATATACGCGAGCCAGCCCGCCGAATCAAGCGTCTGACCGGTAGATGCTTTCAATGTCTCCGCAGCCGTGAATGTTCTGCCGTGGCGGTAAATTCGATTTTGAAGCCAATCGAGGAGCGGCCTGAAGTCGCGTGCTGCGATCATGTCGTCAATGTCGTCCATGTCCCTTCGGACAGCGGCAAAGACCTGAGCCGACATAAGAGTTCCCAGTGTATAAGTCGGGAAATAGCCGAAAGCACCCATAGACCAGTGGACATCCTGGAGCACGCCGCTCGCGTCGTCGTCGGGCGTGACCCCCAAGTAGTCCCCCATACGTTCGGTCCATACCCCAGGTAGATCGGCTACTTTCAGCTCGCCGGCGATCAATGCGCGTTCGAGCTCGAATCTGAGCATGATGTGGAGGTTGTAGGTCACCTCGTCGGCTTCGACTCTGATCAGCGACGGTTCGACTCGATTTATCGCGCGATAGAAGTCGTCGACCGGGACGGCTCCAAGCTGGGTTGGAAAGGCGAGCTGCAGATCGGGATAGTAGGCGCGCCAGAACGCCCGGCTTCGACCCACCTGATTCTCCCATAGGCGCGACTGTGACTCGTGTATTCCGAGCGAGGTCCCTTTCGCGAGGGGCGTCCGTTTCAACTCCGGAGCGATGCCCTGCTCGTACAGCGCGTGGCCGGCCTCGTGGAGCGTCCCGAACAGCGCCGTCGGCAGGAAGTCCTCGTTGACACGCGTTGTAATCCGAACGTCGTCGGCCGAAAAATGGATCGTGAACGGGTGCGCAGATCGATCCTGTCTTCCCCGCTCGAAGTCGTAGCCCAGATCTTTGACGACGCGGATGCCGAAGTCCCACTGAATCCGCTCGTCGTACCGCTGGTGCAGAAAGCCCGATTCGGGAGGCTCTGCGCTCGCGATTGCCTTCACGATGGGTACGAGGTTCGACCGCAGCTCGGAGAATACCCGGTCAACCTCCGCGGTCTTCATCTCAGGCTCGAACTCGTCGAGGAGCGCGTCGTACGGGTCGTCCTCGTATCCGACCGCCTCGGCCTTCTCGACGCAAAGCCCGACGATTTTCTCGAGGTGAGGTGCGAATGCGGCGAAATCATTCCGCTTCCGTGAATCGGCCCAGGCGGGCATGGCCCTCGCGGTCGTTTCGGCAAACTCGGCCACGAGGCGGGAGGGGATCTTCGTGGCCCGATCGAAATCCCTGCGCGCCACCTTTACAAACCTAGTTTCGGTTGAATCGGGATCCAGGGAGGCGACTTCCTCAGAGGCTGCCTCTATAAGGTCGCCTACCTCTCCGGCCGTGGCGCGTTCATGGATGAGTCTCTCGAGCGTAGCCGACTGAGCCGCCCGCGTCTCGACCGCACCGCGGGGCATGTACGTCTCCTGGTCCCACGCCAACACCGAGGCCGCACCTCGAAGGTCTTCGACTTCGGCTAGACGTTCCTTTAATTTTTGTAATGCTTGTCCCATGCGGTCGGCGTCTTAAGGGCCGGGAAGATAGGGAAAGGGGTGTAAACGTCGAACGTCAAACGTCAAACGTCGAACGTCAAACGTCGAACGTCGAACCTCGAACCTCGAACTTAACCATACCTCGGTCACCGATGTATCTTTTCCCATTCTCGTCCGTATCCCCATTCTGATTTCTGATTTCTGATCTGATTTCTCCCCCATGTTGCCCAAAGTACTCGTAGCCGCGTCCGTCAGGCCGATCATGTTGTCGGTGCTCTCCGAAGGAGAAGCGTACGGATACGCGATCGTCCAGCGCATTCACAATCTCTCCGGCGGCACCATCCAATGGTCTGACGGCACCCTGTATCCAGTGCTTCACCGGCTGGAGTCCGACGGTCTCGTATCGTCGTCGTGGCGAGTAGCCGACTCCGGGCGCAAGCGCAAGTATTACAGGCTTACCACCGGCGGCGAGAAGGCGCTCGAGGTCGAAAGGCGCCAGTGGCTCGACGTGCACGCCGTGCTGGCGAAGCTGTGGGGACTGGAACCGCAAATCGCTTGAGGTGACCGCGATGTTCAATCTCGATAAGGCGATTGCCCACTGGTTGAAGGGTCTGTCACAACGAAGCGGATTTCGGCAGGAGGACCTCGAGGAGTTGGAGACGCATATCCGGGACTACGTGGAGGCCGAGCAGCTTGCCGGAGTTTCGGAAAAGGAGGCATTTCAGGCGGGAATCAGGCGATTCGGCGATCCTGAGTTTGTCGCGTCCGAGTACCAAAAAACAGCATGGTCGAAGGCCCGCACGCGCGAAGGATTGTTTTCGGCGGCGCTCGCGGAGCTGTCGATGGTGGCGAGCTATGGCCAGGTCGGTCTCCGCAACCTGTTCCGGCAGCGGGCATATGCGTCGATAAACATCCTGGGCCTCGCGGTTGGGTTGGCATGCTGCCTGCTGATTGCCATGTACGTTCGGTTCGAACTCAGCTTCGACCGCCACCACGAGCACGCGGATCGCATTTACAGGGTCGCTCGAGAGTGGGTCGACGAGAATAGGACGCCCGTCTTGGCGTTGGCTCGGATCTCCATGCCGATCGGCCCTGCGATGGAGAAAGAACTGCCGGAGGTCGAGAAGGCCGTCCGGCTGCTGCAGTTCGATGCACCGATGGCTGTGGATGATCTACGGTTCATCGAATGGGACGTCTTCGCGGCGGATTCGGGCTTTTTCGACGTATTCACTGCGCCGCTGCTGCAAGGAGACGCGCGAACGGCCCTCACGAGCCCCAATACGGTCGTCGTCACCGAGGACATGTCCAAGAAATACTTCGGGTCCGCCGATCCGATGGGCAGAACTTTGCTGATCTTCGACAATCTTGAGCTGACGGTAACCGGCGTCATGGCCTCGCAGCCCGCCGCAAGCCACTTTCATCCCGATTTTCTCGTCAGCTTCCGAACGACGGAGGCTTGGACGAGCGAGTCGGATCGCGGTGAATGGGGGCAGTACAACAACTACGGGACCTACATCCTGCTCTCCCCGAGCGCCGACGCCGGCGTGCTCCAGACAAAACTGCCCGCGTTCCTCCGAAGCCACTATCGCCCCCGCAACAACACAGAGGATGCTCTGTTGCTTCAACCTCTGACGAGCATCCACCTGGAATCAAGCCTCGACGCGGAGTTCGAAGCGAACGGCAACAGAAGCTACGTGATACTGTTCGTCGCCGTGGGTTTCCTGATCCTGGTCATCGCCTGCTTCAACTTCATCAACCTTGCGACCGCCAGATCCGCTCAACGCGGAAAGGAAGTGGGCATGCGGAAGGCTCTCGGCGCGAGTCGCGGCCGGCTGATCGCACAGTTTCTGGGAGAATCGACGATCCTCACGCTATCGGCGCTTGTTGCGGCCATCGCGCTGATGTGGCTCGCGATGCCCGAGTTCAGCCGGCTGACGGGCAACCGGATAACATTCGCGACGCTCGGAATATGGGATGTGGCGATCGGCGCGCTCTCGGTCGTGATCGTCGTCTCGTTACTGGCGGGCGCCTATCCGGCCGTCTTTCTGTCCCGATTCCAGCCCGTAGCAGTTCTGCGGCGCAGTGTGGGCGGTTCGTGGCGTTCCGGCATACGATCACTACTGGTCGTCACTCAGTTCGCGATCTCGATCGTCCTCATCATCGGCATGGGAGTCGTCCTTCGCCAGGTGTCGTACGTTCAGAATAAGGACCTCGGTTTCGAGAAGGACCATCTGATCGTGCTACCCGTCGCGCCGGAGATGCAGACCGACTTCGAGCGTTATCGCAGACAGCTGGCGTCCTCGCCCGCGATCGAGAGTGTCACCGCGTCGAGACTTGTTCCGTCCAGGGCTCTCGTCGATCACGTCGGCGTGCAGGCAGAGGTTAACGGGGAAATGCGACACGCCTCGCTGGCTCTCAATCCGGTCGACCACGATTTCCTCGACGTTTATGGGATGGAGCTCGCGGCCGGCAGATCGTTCTCCAAAGAAATCGCGAGCGACTCGACGGAAGCGTTCATCATCAACGAGGCCGCGGCGGAACTGCTTGGGTGGAAATCAGCCGATGATGCCGTCGACCGCCGATTCATATTTGAGGCGAGCGGCTTCATGCGGCCGGGGTCAGTAATCGGCGTAGTAAGGGATTTCCACTTCGAGTCGCTTAGAAACAAGATTGCGCCCCTCGTATTGTTCATCATGCCCGAACGTTACAGCCGCGTCACCGTGAGGATTGCGCCGTCGAGGCTCGACGAGGCAATGGCGTTCCTGGAAAACAGGTGGGCGGATTACAGACCTGACTTCCCGTTCACCTATTCGTTCGTCGACCAGGACTTTGGAGCCCTTTACGAGGCCGACAGAAAAGTCGGGAGGCTCTTCTCATACTTCGCGGTCATCGCGTTGATCATCGCGGCGCTCGGGCTCTTCGGACTGGCGTCCTTCGTTGCCGACAGGCGCCGCAAGGAGATCGGCGTCCGGAAGGTTCTCGGAGCATCCGTCTCCGGTATTGTCAAGATGCTCTCGCTGGACTTCCTCCGGCCTGTGGGAATGGCCTTCGTCGTAGCCTGTCCGGTCGCCTTCCTGATTGTCCGCTGGTGGCTGGACAGGTTTGCTTACCGAGTCGATCCCGATCTCTGGCTGTTCGCTCTGGCGGGAGTCGCGGTCGCCTTAGTGGCCCTGGCAACGGTGAGTGTGCAGTCGATCAGGACGGCGGTTTCGGATCCGGTGGTGAGCCTCAAATACGAATAGACATCAAATACCAAATACCAAATACCAAACTTGGGTCTCGGCTTCATCGGTTGGGATGAAGGGCGAGTTTGGTTCTCCATGTAACTCACATTCTCGTCGACTGGACAGATCGACGTTATCATACAGATTCCGAACACTCCAGAACGTCGATCGGGGCGTTCAGCCAAGGACCGCCCGCGGGAGACCAAAGCACTCAAGTTTGGTATTTGAAGTTTGGCATTTGAAGTTATCCCGCGAGTTTTTCCAGTTCCATCGCGCACCTGTAAAGCCCCCTCGGGACATGAAAGCACCCCTTCCATTTCCCGCCCTTCAGGGGTAGGAGCACCTCTCCCCTTCTGTTCAGGTAGCCGTACCACTCACCATACTGCGGATCTGGGAAGTGTGACCACGAATAGTCGTGGATCCGCTCGAACCAGGACCAACATTCCTCACGTCCGGTGAGGCGATATCCCATGAGCAGCGAGATCAGCGTTTCGAGGTGGACCCACCAGAGCTTCTGATCCCATTCGAGCTCTTGGGGTGGATAGCCATGAGTGTCGAGGAAGTAGAAGATTCCACCGAACTCCTCATCCCATCCGAATTCGAGCGTGGCCAGTGTCACGTCGACCGCTTTGGACATCAGGGCATCGTCCCCAAGCCTCTCGGCAATGTCCATGGCGAACCACATCGCCTCGATGCCGTGGCCGGGGATGACGACGCGCCCTTCGAACGAATCGACGCGTGCCCCGTCCGGCGCGACATGTTCGTGGAGCACGCCGAGTTCTGCATCCAGAAACAGATCGAAGATGCGATTGAGCGCGCTGCGGCACTGGTTGTCGACTTCCTCCGACGGCAGGAGCCACGCCAATTCCAGCGTCAGGTTTGACAGGATCATGGGCAGGGCGAGTCCAGTCAGGGGCCGCGTGCCGGGGTACTGCTTGTTGAACGGACCGCCCGGATCGGCCTGTCGGTCGAGGATGCGCGCGTAGGTGGCCCGCGCGATTTCGGCCGCCTCCTGGTCGCCGGTCGCCCGCGCAAACTCGCCGAACGCCATGGCCGCAAAACAATCGGAAAAGATGTTGTAGGGCTGGGTGAGCGGCCGGCCCTCCCGAGTCAGGGAGAAGAACCAGTCCCCGGACGGGTGGCGCCCGTGGTCACGAAGGAACTGCGCGCCGAGCTGTGCGACATCGAGCCAATCCTGCCGCTTTTCGAGCTCGTTGTACAGCTTGGAGAACATCCAGACCTGCCTCCCTTGAAGCCAAACGAACTTGTCGGTGTCGAAGACTCGGCCGTCTCGATCGAGACAGGTGAAGTAGCCTCCGTGCTCTCTGTCAAGGGAGTGTTTCATCCAGAACGGAATGACGTCGTCAAGCAATGAGACCCGGTAGCGTCCGGCCAGTTCGATCATTGCTTCTCCATGCCGAGCAGGACGGCCGGCATTCTTCTTCAAATCGCTCATGTAAAAAAGCCTTTGTTTGCTACGCTTGCCGTGCGACGGCGTTTTACTCTTCAGTGGCCCCTTCTACAACCTCAAGCCCCTAGGGACAAGAAACCGCTCCGCGATCCCAAAGAGTGACTGCGCGAGTATCGCCAGAAGAGCCGCCGGCACCGCGCCTTCGAGGATGAGACCTACGTCGTTCAGCCGGATCCCTGTGAGAATCGGCTGGCCGTACCCACCGGCGCCGATCAGCGCCCCCAGCGTTGCGGTGCCGATGTTAATGACTGCGGCGGTCTTGATACCCGCAAGGATGGTCCCGGATGCCATCGGCAGTTCGATATGGCGCAGCCTGAATGCCGGTGAAAGTCCCAACGCGAGCGCGGACTCCCTGACCGGCAGCGGAATTTCCTTCAATCCAGAGTGGGTGTTTCGAACAATCGGAAGGAGACTGTACAGAAAAAGCGCCACCATGGCCGGGCCCGCGCCGATCCCCAGAAGCGGAATCATGAAAACGAGCAGCGCGAGCGACGGGATGGTGAAAATCACACCCACAACGCCCACGATCAGCGCGCCAATCCGTTCGTGCCGGTAAGCGATCACTCCCAGCGGAATCGCCACCAGAATGGCAAAGAAGAGGGAGACCAGAACAAGCGTCAGGTGCTCCCGTGTATGCTTCCAAAGTCGTTGGCTCCGCGTCGTCAGTTCGACCTCGATGTGGACGCCCAGCACTTCCGACAGAAAATCGGCGGCGACCACTGTCTCGGGCACGCCGTCAACGTTCGAACGCGCGTTCATGGCGGCCATCCGACGCTCGGAGATGACGCCTTCGAGCCCACCGAGTGCACCGGCCATTTCCGGATGCCGGTCGACCAGATCGGCGCGGTACAGGATGACGGCCTTGTATTCAGGGAAATGGCCCCGATCATCATCCAGAGCCACGAGGTCGTACGCTTGAATCTCGGCATCGGTCGTGTACAGATCGATAACGTCGAGCGCACCGTCGACGAGCCCGCGATAGGCCAGCGAGTGGTCCAGTCCGCGGACATCCTGCTGGGGCAGGCGATACGTCCGCTGAAGCCCAGGCCATCCGTCGGCGCGGTCGATGAACTCATTCGAAAACCCGAAGACGAGATCGGGCCTGCCGATAAGGTTCGAGATGCTTCGAATCCCGAGAGCCCCCGCCCTGTCGCGCCGCATCCCGAGCGCATAGGTGTTATTGAATCCGAGAGACCGGGTCATGCGCACGCCATGCGACTCGAGGACGGCCGCGAGGTGTTCGACGTCGGATATCCGGTGGTCGCTCAAGGTCTCATGCATGAGCGTGCCGGTGTAGTCTGGATAGACGTCGATGTCTCCGCTCAGAAGGGCCTCCCAAAGTACCCGCGTGCCGCCCAGTTCTTTGCGATGCTCCGCGCGAACCCCTTCAGCCTGAGCCAATCCGGCGATGAGTTCGCCCAATACCACCGACTCGGTGAATTTCTTGGATCCGATGACCACGGGTGCCTCGCTGTCCCTGTCGTCCTGCGCACTTATATCGTGCGGGAATGACAGGGTTGTCCAAGTCATGGCCGCGGTCAGCAACACGCACGCCGCCCGGCGAATTGACCGCGGGCTCGCCGTCACGCCACCCCTCCGTGCGTTATCCGTTGCGCCGACATGAAAGTCGCGACGAACTCGGATGCCGGGCGCTGCTCGAGATCGCTCAGTGATCCATCCTGAACGATCGTGCCCGCGTTCATCAGTACGATCCGGTCGGCAAAAAAGGCGGCCTCCGTCACATCGTGCGTGACCAGCACGACCGTCTTTCGAAACCGGTGGAACAAGTCTCGGAGATCGGTCTGAAGCTCGGCCCTGATCATCGGATCCAGGGCGCCAAGCGGTTCATCGAGAAGAAGTACGGCAGGATTGACGAACAGCGCGCGCATCAGGCTCACCCGCTGCCGCTGACCACCGGAGAGCTCGAGGGGAAATCGATTCAACAGGCTCGCTGGGAGCCGAACGGCATCCGCGAGCTCCTCCACCCGCCCCGAAATCCTCTCCGCCGGCCAGCGAAGATATCGAGCAAGTACAGCGGAATTGTCTCGCGCTGTCAGATGCGGGAAGAGCCCGCCCTCCTGGATCACATAACCTGTCCGGTGGCGAAGCCTGTCCACCGTGTCGCGCGACAGGCGCAGGTCGCCGACATCGATGTACCCGGCGTCGGCCGGCACGATACCGTTGATGATTCGCAGCAGCGTCGATTTCCCGCATCCGCTCGGCCCGATTAACGCAACCGTCTCACCCACACCGACGGTGAACGACACGTCGCTCAGAGCCTGGGTGGGGCCGAAGCGTTTCGATATGGAGGTGAGTTGGAGGATGGCAGATGAAAAATGAAAAATGGAAAATAATCTGTCATCCGGGACGAAGCGTCATCCCGAACAAACTGTCATCCCGACTTTGATGCGGGGGTCCTTCAGTCGCTTCGCTCCCTCGGGATGACGGTGGGGGGCTACTCCGGCCCCACAACCACGACCTTCGCCACTTCAGCACCCCTCTCCGTTTGGACACGACAGAAATAAACCCCGGCTGCCAGATCTCCTCGCTCGAACCTCAAGGTATGCTTTCCCGGAGGCTGCGCGGCATCCCACAGCGTACGCACCGTGCGGCCGGCTGCATCGTGGATGGAAATGACGACATGTCCCTGATGCGCAAGGTCGTACCTGATGGTCGACGAGGCACCCATCGGATTCGGAGAAATTTGCATACTGTCGATGCGGGTCGGCCGTTCGGGCGGCACCGAGCTCGTATCCGGAGGACTGGCATCAACGTACCTTTCATAGCCCGGACCTCCGGCCGCGAGATATCCCTCGCTCGCCCCAGCGCGCGTGGGGGAAACCCAGAAACTGAACAAGCTTCCCGATCGCAGGAGAAATCGGAGCCGAAATGTCCCGCGCGAAAGGAAACCGAGCGACTCCCGATCGTCCCACCGAACGGCATGGCGCGTCGAGTCCAACTGTATGGGAAGACACCGATCCCGTTCGAAACCGGGAATGACCTGCCCATCCTCATCCAGCACCTCGACCCGAAGGTTGCCGTCGACGGTATCGGCATTGACGAAGAGAAAGCCGTCCCCATGGTCAAATCGGAGTGGCCTGGTCGTGAGCTGACCTTCCCTCACTCCGGCTTCAATCGAGGCAAAGCCGTCGCGACGGAGCGTACCGCACCCGAGATGGCCCTCGCGCAAAAGGGAC
Source organism: Rhodothermales bacterium (assembly GCA_035512315.1). Lineage (GTDB taxonomy): Bacteria > Bacteroidota > Rhodothermia > Rhodothermales > DATKEJ01 > DATKEJ01. The sequence continues at coordinate 12,334 of DATKEJ010000210.1, forward strand.
CCGTCGTCGAGGAGATCGTTCTTCCGGCCGCTGTAGAAGAACCTCAGGATCTCGGACTCCGGTTCACCCATGACGACGCACCCGGCCCCGACCGTCTGCACGTTGCCCTCGTTCCACGAATCGGGTTCGCCGATGGCCACAAAAGGCTGTCGATCGGCCCCGGACGGCCGGGTCATGTAGAAGCCGTCCCTGGAGAAGGCCAAATACACCTCATTGCGCTTCGGAAACGCGTCGCCCTTGATCCGATCCTCCCAGGCGTTGGACGAGAGAATCGTCAGGCCGAAGATCATGATCGATTCGTACGCGAATCCATCCACGTTATAGACCTGCGGGATGGTAAGCTGCGGACGGTTCGGCGGGCCGGCGCCTTCCAGATCCTGGACGTCGGCCTCGATCCAGAAACCGCTCTGTTCCAGGAGGGCCGATGCGTCAAAAAGGTCGTCGCCTTCCCAATAGCGGCGCATGCGGTGGTATTCGAGGCCGCCATACGCTCTCCGGTCCCGGAGATCGCGCAAAGACCAAACCCACTTCCTGCGAAAAGGATTGTAGAGGAACGTCGTTCGATCTCCTGTGGGGGCATCGCGGTTGGAGGAGTAGTAAGCCGATCGTGCGACAGGCGATGGGTAATCCGGCCAGTCAATACCGTCGGCGGAAACGTACAGCCAGTTGCGTTTGTCTTTAAAGGAGAAGAACGACATCTTGTATCGTCGACCGGGGTCAGGATCCGCCGCGTCGATCCAGACCGTCCCGCTGTCGCGCTGGTCCGGGATCGACATCACGACGCCTCCGGATTGAATCCGAGCCCAGTTGACGCCGTCGCTCGACTCCGCCAGGCGAAGGCTGTTGGGCCCGCCCAGGTACCAGGCGCGGAATTTCTGCGCCTGCGTGTCCCACCACACGCCGTCTGAGAATGGCATCGCGAGCTTCGTCAGAATGGTGAATTCTGCGTTGTCGATCCTCACGTGAAAATCCTCGTCCCTCGGAGATAACACCGGGTTCCCCTCGAATGGCTCCGGACGGTGGTACGACCTTGTTAGCCGGGGCATCGACTCGATGAGAAAGTCGTCGACGAAGAGCTGGCGGCCGACGTCGATGCGAATGACCGGTGGAGGGCTGGTGATGTAATACGGTAGTTCGTCCGTCGACCAGGGCTGGTCGCGCACGGGCGGGAAAGGATCGGGGGGTACGATGCCGTTATAGAGGATCTCAGAATACTCGACCCCGCGAGAACCAGGCTGCGGCATGGCGCCTATTGAGCGCAACGGACTGCCAACAGCGGCCAACCCAAAGATTGACTGGGCGCTCCTGATGATGAAATCGCGTCTACGCACCCTTGGGGATGGGAAATGGCAAAATGAACATGGAAAATTGGCAATCGGATCCCGAACGGGAGAATCGTTGCAAGATAGTCAACGCAGTTTGCGGAGATGTAGGGTGATTCCGCATTCCCATGGCTATTGAGGTCGCGCGACTCTCGCCTGGCGGCCGATGACGGTGGCAAACCGAAGCCTTAAATCGAGCCTCGGCTGAGCGCCGATGACGGTGGCAGCTTGTCTTTGAAGTAACCTCCCCCGGCTGTGCGCCGACTACTGTAGCAAACCGACCTTTCGAGTGACTTTCGGCGCTTAGCCGCCCCCTCCGGCGGGGGACCACCGCGCTCTGGGATGCTCAATTACGTCGTTTTCCTGCCTTTCGGAGCGGGCGTGATGTCGGAATTCGAGCACGACTTGTACGCTAACCAGCTTCCGGCCGATCAATTCAACGCTCGTTGGTGGGATTTGGCGCAACAGTATCAGGGTATCGAACCGCCCATGCCTCGCGGCGAGGAGTATGCCGACGCGACGACCAAAACCCATATCATCAATGATGCGGCCCAGTACTACGACTATG
>DATKEJ010000211.1:0-14198 GCA_035512315.1 Rhodothermales bacterium
TTGGTGGTTGGTCCAGGATTTAGGATCATTGCACTCAACCCAACTCAACCCGCTCCCAGCTGGTCTCGTCTCGCTTTCGGCTTACTTCTCCCGGTCTTCGGAGCGGTTTGACTCTCCGCCCGTTCTCCGAATCCTCAATCAGAATCGCGAGCCCGCGTTTTCTCCCGCTTTGCACTCATAACCCAAAACGTGACCGTGCGGATGTATCCCGCCGGCATGGACTGGAAGAACTTCCAGGCCCTCCGGTTCGCTCTGAACTGCGTCTCATATGCCGGATCCAAGCTGGCGTCCTCGCGCTGTTCGAAGCTGTAAACGGCCGCAGGCCGACGGCCGCGGAGCGGCCTCTGGCCTGCCCCTACGGAACGGGACGGTCTGTCGCCGGACTCCGGACTCCGGACCCAGGACCCCGAATAGAAAACGGCCCCGCCGCTCGTGGCGACAGGGCCGTCCCCCAATCGAGAATCAGATACAACCCGGCGGGCTACTTCTTCTCCTCGTCCTCCTCCTCAGCAGCCTCACCCCCCTCCTCGTCGACGCCGGCCTGTCCCTCGGCGGCTTCGACTTCCGGCTCTTCTTCGGCTGCTACCGCCTCCTCGACCGTTGCCACGGTCTCAGAACCCGGTGCCTCTTCTGCCACATCAACTACACTTTCCATGGCCTCAGCAGCCTCCTCGGCGGTCTCTTCGACCGTCTCGGTCGCGGCTTCCGCGGCATCCTTCGCCTTCTCAGCTATGTCCGACTCTTCTTCGACGACGTCGTCTGCAGTCTCGGTTACGAGATCGGTGGCTTCCTCGGCTATTTCTGCCTCTACTTCAGCGGCCTCCGCGGCCCCTTCCTGGCCGTCTTCGATGATTTCCTCCGCCACTTCGGGAGCCGTTGCGGCTGCAGCGGCTGCTGCACCGGCGCTCGGCTTCCCTCGACGGCTTCCACGTCGAGTCTTCTTGCGCGAACCGCTGCCGCCCGAACCGTCGGGTTTGACGTCGTTGTAATCCACCAGCTCGATCAGCGCGACCTCCGCGCCGTCGCCCTGGCGGCGACCGAGCTTGACCACGCGCGTGTAACCGCCCGGTCGATCAGCGATCTTTTCCGCGACTTCGCCGAAGAGCGTCGTGACCGAGTTCTTATCCTGTAGATATCGAAATACCTGCCGGCGATTGTGCACCGTGTCGCTCTTGGCACGGTTGATCAGCGGCTCCACGTATCCACGCAGCGCCTTCGCTTTTTCGAACGTCGTGGTGATCCGCTTATGCTCGATGAGGGCATTGGACAGGGCCGCCAAGGTGGCCTTGCGGTGGGCCGAAGTCCGTCCCAGCTTCTTGATTTTCTTACCGTGTCTCATTCCCGGTTCCCAATTCGTACCGCGGCGCGTGCAAGCGCAGCCCGGCGGCTCTCAGTTTAAGTGATCGACGTATTTGTCGACTTCCATGCCGAACTTGAGGCCGCGCTCCTCGAGCACTTCCATCAGCTCCTGGAGCGACTTGCGCCCGAAGTTGCGGAACTTGAGCATCTCCGACTCCTCACGGCGCACGAGGTCGCCGATGGTCTTGATGTTCGCCGCTTTGAGGCAGTTATGAGCGCGGACCGAAAGGTCGAGCTCGTCGACGCTCTGCATGAACATTCCGCGCATGCGCTGTACCTCGGCATCGACCTCTTTCTCCTGCACTACAGGCTCCGGCTCCTGGTCGACTTTGATGAACAGCAGCACGTGGTCGCGGAGGATCATCGCAGCCTGCGTGATCGCCTCCTCGGGCGTAACCGAGCCGTCCGTCGCGACCTCGATTGCCAAACGTTCGTAATCGATCTTCTGCCCGACCCGAGTCTGCGTGACGTGATACTTCACGTTCTTGATCGGAGTGAAGATCGAGTCGATCGCAATAACGCCGATCGGATCGTCAGCCCGCTTGTTCTCATCGGCCGGCACATAGCCTCGGCCGCGGCCCACCCGTAGCTCAATCAGCAGCGTCGTGCCCTCGGAGATTGTCGCAACGTGATGATCCGGATTGAGGACCTCGTAGTCGTTCGACACCTTCAGGATGTCGCCCGCGGTCCACGTATTCGGGCCTTTCAACTCGAGCGAGACGTTGGATTCTCCTGCGCCCGTCGCTTTCAGCCGGACACCCTTGAGATTCAGGATCACGTCGGCTACGTCCTCTGACACCCCTGGGATGGTAGAGAATTCGTGCTGCACGCCATCGATTCGAACTGCAGTGATCGCCACGCCCTGGAGCGAAGACAGCATGACTCGGCGAAAAGCGTTGCCGATCGTAATGCCATATCCGCGTTCCAGCGGTTGAATCACAAAACGCCCAAGCGTATCGGTGGACTCTTCGACCTGCACGCCGTCCGGCATCTGGATTCCGTATTCGTTCATTTCCTTGGAAGTTTGGTTGTTGTCTTCTCCCGAGCGACCGAGAGGGACTTTCATTACTTCGAGTACAACTCGACGATCAACTGTTCGCGGATATTCTCCGGGATATCCTCCCGATTCGGTGCATTCAGAAACTTGCCCTGCAGAGATTTCCGGTCAACCTCAAGCCACGGATACGATCTCCGCCCCGTTTTGACCGACTCGTTGATCACGAGGAGATGCCTGCTGCGCGGCCGCACGGCGACGATGTCGCCGTCCCGTAGCTGATAGCCCGGAAAACTGACGACCTGATCGTTCACCGTGATGTGACGATGCGTTACGAGCTGGCGAGCCTGACGGCGCGTCGAGCCAAAGCCCATGCGAAATACCGTATTGTCGAGGCGCGACTCCAGGTAGCGGAGCAGGTTCTCACCGGTTACGCCCTTCTTGCTCGCCGCCTTTTCGAACAGATTGCGGAACGGCCGCTCGAGAATGCCGTAGGTGTACTTCGCCTTCTGCTTCTCTTTGAGCTGAACAGCATATTCACTTTCCTTCGATCGTCTCGATGGTCCGTGCTGACCAGGTCCGTACGGCTTCTTCTCGAGCGAATTGCTCGGTCCGAAAATCGGCTCCCGGAATCGTCGTGCGATCTTCTGCTTTGGGCCTCTATAGCGGGCCATAGTTCGTTACGTTTTCTTTGGTTGTCGTAATTGTCACCGGGCCGATCAGACGCGTCGACGCTTGGGGGGGCGGCACCCATTGTGCGGAATGGGCGTGATGTCTCGAATCGAAGTGATCTCCAGTCCGGACGTGGCAAGCGCACGGATCGCGGATTCCCTGCCTGACCCAGGTCCTTTCACAAAAACGTCGATACGGCGCAGCCCCAGCTCGTACGCTTCGCGCGCCGCTTCCGATGCAGAGACCTGAGCCGCGTACGGAGTGTTCTTCCGACTTCCCTTGAAGCCGCGCTTGCCGGAGCTGGACCATGCCACCGTGTTCCCTTCGGAATCTGTGAGGGTCACCATAACGTTGTTGAACGTTGCACGGACGTATGCCGCGCCGTCAGGTGAAACGCCGACCTTTTTTCGACGTCCTCGTGTCGGAGACTTCTTCGTGGTTTGCTGTTTTGCCATTTGGTTTCGTTCAGTTTCAGGACCTGCCTGCGGCATGTCCTTACGACCGCGCTGTCGTTACTTCTTCGGAGCGGCCTTCTTACCGGCCACGGTGCGCTTGCGACCCTTACGAGTCCGCGCATTGGTTTTCGTGCGCTGTCCCCTCACGGGAAGTCCGCGTCGATGCCGAAGCCCTCGATAGCATCCGATATCGCCGAGGCGCTTAATATTGAGTTGGACGTCCGAGCGCAGCGTCCCTTCGACCATGTACTGATCTTCAATGATCTGACGAACGCGGCGGGTCTCATCTTCGGTCCAGTCGTCTGTCTTCCGGAACGGATCGATTTCTGCTTTTTTCAGAATCTCCCGTGCTCTCGACCGACCGACTCCGAAAATGGCGGTGAGCGCAAACTCACCTCGCTGATCGGGCGCTACGTCTACTCCAGCAATTCGTGGCATGTCTGTTCAGTTTTCAACGCGGATCGAACCGATCCGTGCACGGCATTTATCCTTGCCGCTGCTTGTTCTTCGGGTTCTTCTTGTTGATGATGTAGATGCGTCCTTTTCGGCGGACGATTTTGTCCTCCGAACTGCGCTTCTTCACACTTGCTCTGACTTTCATGGTGTTGCTCCTGGCTTCATTACTTGTACCGGTACACGATCCGGCCCTTGCTCAAATCATATGGCGAAAGCTCAACGGCCACCTTGTCGCCCGGCAGGATGCGGATGAAGTGCATCCGCATCTTGCCAGACAACAGGCCGAGGATCTCGTGGCCGCTCTCCAAACGCAAACGAAACTGAGCGTTCGGGAGGGCCTCGATGACAACGCCATCCTGCTTAATTGGCAGCTGTTTCGCCATACACCAAATCCATTCTATAAGGCGGCTCGACCACCTTCTCGATGTGGTCGAACGTGCTGAGTATCTCAGCTTCGCCGGCCCGAACGACCACCATGTGCTCATAGTGGGCACATACCGATCCGTCAACAGTCCTGACCGTCCATCCGTCGCCGTCCGATGACACTTTATTGGTGCCAAGGGTGATCATTGGCTCAATGCAGATCGTCGTGCCTGCTTTGAGCTTCCGACCCGTCCCGCGGCGTCCTACGTTCGGCACTTGAGGCTCCTCGTGGAGACCGCGGCCGATCCCGTGTCCGACCAGTTCATAAACAACTCCGAAACCTTCCGCCTCGCAGCGACTTTGCACTGCGTGGCCGATGTCTCCGACCCTGTTGCCGGCAACCGCCATCGCGATTCCGTCATGCAGTGCATCGTACGTTGTGCGGAGAAGGCGCGTGGTATCTTCTACCACATCGCCCACCACAAACGTGTACGCACTGTCTCCATAGTACCCGTCGACGACTACGCCGCAGTCGATTGATACGACATCACCCACCTGGATGATTCTCGAACCCGGAATGCCGTGCACGACTTCATCATTGATCGACACACAGAGCGTCGCCGGGTACGTGGCCGAACCAACGCGATATCCCTTGAAAGCGGGCTCTGCTCCGTGGTCGCGGATAAAGGTCTCGGCAACGACGTCGAGTTCCGACGTTCTGACGCCTTCGGCGAGGTGTCGCGCCACCTCTCCCAGCGTCCTGCTGACCAGGTCTGCGCTTCGCCGCATCGCTTCGATTTCGCTATGACTCTTCAGATGAACCATCCTATCTCCGTCCTTTGACGCGTCCGCCGCGCATGAGCCCGTCATAGTGTCTCATCAGGAGGTGGCTTTCGATCTGCTGAAGCGTGTCGAGAGTGACGCCGACCATAATGAGGAGGCTGGTTCCGCCGAAGAACGGCGAGAAAGCCTGCGACACTCCGAGTTTGGCTGCGACGGCCGGCAGAATGGCGACGATCCCGAGGAAAATGGACCCGGGCAGGGTGATCCTCGTCAAAATGTTGTCGATGAACTCGTTCGTCTGTTTGCCCGGTCGAATTCCAGGCACGAATCCGCCCTGGCGCTTCATCGTGTCCGCCATCTCCTTCGGGTTGACGGCGATGGCCGTATAGAAGTACGTAAAGAATACGCAGACGACAAAGAAAACGAGTGAGTAGCCCCATCCGTAAAAATCGCTGAACCACGTACCGACGTTCTGCCAGAAGCCGCTGTCGGGAAAGAACGAGGCGAACGTGCTCGGGATGAACATGATCGACTGGGCGAAGATGATCGGCATCACTCCCGCGGCATTAACGCGGAGGGGGAGATACTGGGTCTGGCCGCCGTACACCTTCCGACCGACGATCCTTTTGGCGTACTGTACGGGAATCCGTCGCGTGCCCTGGGTGACGAGCACGATGCCTGCGGTGACAAGGGCGAGGAACGCAATCTCGATGAGGAAGATGATGAGATTTTCCTTCAGCGTGAACTCGTTGTATAGTGATTGCGGCAGGAAGGCCACGATCCCGATCATGATGAGCAGCGAGATCCCGTTGCCAATTCCGTTCTCGGTGATTCGCTCGCCGAGCCACATCACGAACACGGTGCCGGCCGTCAGCACGATCACGGTACTGACCATGAAGAACGTGGACGACACGACGATCGCCGCGCCTGTTCCTCCGTACTGAAGGCTGATCGCATAGCCGATACTCTGCAATGCGGTAATTCCGACCGTGCCGTACCGGGTGAGCTGCGTGATCTTTCTGCGTCCCTCTTCGCCTTCGCGTTGCAGCTTCTGGAAGTATGGAACGACGGCGCCGAGCAGCTGGATGATGATCGAGGCCGTGATGTACGGCATGATTCCGAGCGCGAAGATACCCGCTCGGAAGAACGCACCTCCAACGAAGAGGTCGAGCAGCCCGAACAGCGAGTTCCGGTTGCTTGAAGCGGCCGCCTCGGCCAGGATCGACGCGTCGATCCCCGGAAGCGTTACGTACGTACCGATCCGATAGACGACGAGAATGCCCAGCGTATAAAGAATCCGCCGGCGCAGTTCTTCGATCTTGAAGATGTTTCTGAAACTTTCAGCTATACCAGCCATCGGCCGTGCTTCATTTTATAGTATCACCGGCGGGTCAAGCCACCGATCCGCCTGCCGCTTCGATCTTCTGTCGCGCAGACGCGCTCACCGCATGAACCCGAATCTTCAACGCTACACTTACGTCGCCCACACCGAGCACCTTGACGAGGTCGTTCTTCGAGATCACTCCGGCGGACAAGAGCACTTCAGGCGTAACGTCCTCCTTGGGATCGATCTTGCCCGCCTCGACAAGCCTGGTGAGGCGAGCCAGATTCACCGGCGCGTAGGCCACGCGGTTTCGGTTCTTGAACCCGAACTTCGGAATTCGACGCGTGAGGGGCATCTGTCCCCCTTCGAACCAGGCGGGGATGGACGCACCCGCACGGCTTTTCTGTCCCTTATGGCCCTTTGTGGAAGTGCCTCCGTATCCAGAACCCTGCCCGCGGCCGATGCGCTTGCGCGGCCGTCTGGCACCGGGCGTATATGTAAGTGAACTCAATTTCATGATGATCTCCAGGTGGGGCGCCCAGCGGCGCCGCTCGTTTGGTTAGTCTACTCGCTGATTTCTTCCACCGATACGAGGTGCGAAACTTTGTGGATCATGCCGCGAATCTGCGGCGTGTCGTCATGCACAACGGTGTGGTGAAGCTTCCTGATTCCAAGAGCGCGGATGGTTCGCTTCTGCCGCTCGGGTCGATCGATCCCACTCCGGATTTGGGTAATCTTGAGCTTGTTCGTCTTTTTGGCCATGGCGATCTATCCTTGAAAAACTCGTGACAGCGGAATCTGGCGACGCTTTGCGACCGCGACCGGGTCGACGAGATTCTCGAGCGCGTTGAGGGTCGCGGCGACGACGTTATGGGGATTGCTGGAGCCGAGCGACTTCGAAAGAATGTCTTTCACGCCGGCGCATTCCAGAACGGCACGCACAGCCCCTCCGGCGATCACGCCGGTACCCGTGGAAGCCGGCTTCAGAAGCACTTTGGCGGCGTCCTGCTGGCCGACGATTGAATGCGGGATCGTGCCGTTCAGCACGGGCACGCGCACCAGGCTGCGCTTGGCGGCCTCGGTTCCTTTGGCAATCGCGTCGGCCACTTCACGAGCTTTGCCCAGCCCATGACCAACCCGGCCCTTTCCGTCGCCGACGACCACAACTGCGTTGAACGAGAATCGCCGACCTCCCTTGACGACCTTCGCCACGCGCTTAACACTGACGAGCCGCTCGATCAGGTCGGACTGCTCGCCGCCGCTTCTCCGCTTTGATTCTTTCGCTTTTTTAGCCATAACTCCCCAGCTGACCAAGCAGCCTTTATTTAGACCTGGATGCCACCCTCGCGGACACCCTCGGCCAATGCCTTGACTCTACCTTGGTACCGATACGTGTTACGATCGAACACGACCTGAGCGATACCCAATTCCTTCAGCCTTCCGGCGAGTACGCGACCCGCTGCCCGGCTTTTCTCGACAGGAGTGCCGTCGGCCTCGCCGACGTCTGACTTCCTGCTCGACGCCGCCGCGAGCGTACGCCCTTCGCGGTCATCGATCACTTGAGCGTAAATCGTCGTATTGGAGCGGTATACGCACAAGCGAGGACGCTCCAACGTCCCCTGGATTCGCGCGCGGATGCCGCGACGGATCCGCTCACGACGACGATTCTTAAAATTCTTTCCCATTGCTCTCGTACCCTTGGCGTGATTAATGCCTTTGTCCGCTTATCTCGCTGCGGTCTTACCGGCCTTCCTACGGACATACTCTCCGACGTAGCGGACACCCTTTCCTTTGTAGGGCTCGGGAGGACGCAGCCCCCGAATCTTCGCTGCGACCTGACCGACGAGTTGCTTGTCGATTCCGGCAACTTTGATGATCGGAGCAGACCCGCGCGCCCTCACCTCGACCGTGATCGAGATTCCCTCGGGAGGGAGGAAGTAGATCGGGTGCGAATAGCCCAAGGCCAGCTCGAGAACGCCATTGGCGACCTCGGCCCGATACCCGACACCGATGACCTCGAGTTCGCGCTCGAATCCTTCCGTAACGCCGGTCACCATGTTGTCGAGCAGCGACCGATACAATCCGTGCATCGAGCGATGACGTTTCTGATCGGTCGGCCGACTAACGACCATTTCGCCGTTCTCCAGCTGCACCGATATATCCGGGGCAATCTGAAGGCTCAGCTTACCCTTCGGACCCGTGACGGTGACCAAGTTCGTCGGGGAGACTTCAACGTTCACCCCTTTCGCTAGTACAACCGGCGACTTGCCAATTCGTGACATAATCTTCCTCTGAAAACTTTCGGACTCCGACGGGCTGTCATGCCCACATTTCGGATCCCGTGCTCACATCCTTCGCCAGATCTCGTGTCATTTACCAAACGTGGGCGAGCACTTCCCCGCCCACATTTGCCATTCGCGCCTCTTTGTCCGTCATCACGCCTTTCGACGTCGAGAGGATAGCGATGCCCAGTCCGTTTAGGACTCTCGGCAGGCTGTCTGCCGACGTATAGGTCCTCAGACCCGGCGTCGAGATACGCCGCAGCGCATGGATCGCGGGCTGGCCCTCCTTATCGTACTTCAGGTAGATGCGGATCAGGCCTTGCTTGCTGTCCTCGATGTCCACGTACTTCTTGACGTAGCCTTTGTCGACGAGGATCTGCGTGATCGCCCGCTTCAGTTTCGAAGCCGGCACATCGACGAATTTGTGCTGTGCGCGCTGCCCGTTTCGAATTCGGGTCAACAAATCAGCGACGGGATCCGTTACGTTCATACTCTATTATTTACTCAGTCATTCCGGTGAATACCGTTCGGATCACCAGCTTGATTTTCGAATACCAGGGATTTTGCCTTCCCGGGACATGTCGCGGAACACAATCCGCGATATCCCGAACTCTCGCATGTATCCTCTTGCCCGGCCGGTCAGAGCGCACCGGTTGCGAAGACGGACCTTCGAAGAGTTGCGAGGCAACTTCTGGAGGCCCTCCATATCACCGGCCTCCTTCAATGCCTTGCGCTTCGCCGCAAACTTATCCACCAGTCGGCGGCGTTTGGCTTCGCGTGCAATCCAGCTTCTCTTAGCCATAAATAATGCTCGTCATTGTTTTTCTTCTGATTTCTGCTCCCTTCGGACGAATGGCATGCCCATCTCCCTCAGGAGAGCGAGTGCCTCTTCGTCCCGTTTGGCGGTCGTCACGAACGTGACGTCCATGCCCGAGATCTGATCGACTTTGTCGAGGTCAATCTCCGGAAAGATGATCTGTTCTTTTACGCCGAGGGTGTAGTTCCCGCGGCCGTCGAAGCTGCGGTCAGAAATCCCTCTGAAGTCACGGACTCGGGGCAGCGCGAGGACGATGAGTCTCTCCATGAACTCGTACATCCGATCTCCCCGAAGGGTCACGTGGACTCCTATGGGCATCCCGTCGCGGATCTTGAAGTTCGACACGCTCTTGCGCGCCTTGGCCACTACCGGCTGCTGTCCGGCGACCGCGCGGATCTCTTCTACGGCGTCGTCGAGGCGCTTCTTGTTCGTCGAAGCTTCGCCGACGCCCTTGTTGACCGAGATCTTGACGAGTCGCGGTACCTGCATCGTGTTCGCGTACCCGAACTGCTTCATTAGCGCAGGCACGATCTCCTTGTAATACCGCTTCTTGAGCGCTGGAACGTAATTCTTTTCAGCCATTGCTATTCTTATCTAGTACTGAGTCGTTTCTGCTCAGTGGTCGAGCTCCTCCCCAGTCGTTACGGCATAGCGCACCCACTCTCGGCGGCCGGTTTCGCGATCCTGAATAAGGCGGCGTCCGACACGAGTCGAATTTCCGCTCGAGTCTACCGGCATGACATTCGAAATATGAATGGGCATCTCCCGCTCGATGCGACCGCCCTGGGGGTAAAGCTGGTTCGGGCGCGTATGACGCACGCGGACGTTGACGCCCTCCACAATGATCCTCTGGGTATCCGGAAAAACCCGGAGCACCTTGCCCTGGTATCCCTTCTCGCGCGGACGGATCCCCGTAATCGCCTTCGTAAGCGCGACGGTATCTCCCTTCCGAACGTGAAGCTTCTGCTTGCTTGGTTTCTTGTTCATCGTCATGTGACGTTTGTCTCTGCTTTACAGCACTTCGGGCGCAAGGGAAACGATTCGCATGAACTGTTTCTCGCGCAGCTCCCTGGCAACCGGTCCGAAAATGCGAGTCCCTCGCGGCTCGCCCGTGGGCGTCAGGAGGACGGCAGCATTCTCATCGAAGCGTATGTATGAGCCGTCGGCTCTACGGTACTCTTTCTTCGTCCGGACGACCACGGCGGTGGAAACCTCTCCCTTCTTGACGTTTCCGCCCGGAATTGCCGACTTGACCGAAACGACGATCTTATCCCCTATACGGGCATATCGCCGGCCGCTGCCGCCGAGCACCCGGATGCAAAGCACCTCCTTGGCGCCGCTGTTGTCGGCTACTGCCAGTCTGGATTCCTGCTGGATCATTGCTGCCTACTCCTCTCCGAAATGAGGGATTACTGTGCTCTTTCGACGATTTCGACGAGGCGCCACCGCTTCCGCTTGCTCAGAGGGCGTGTCTCCATGATGCGCACCGTGTCACCCAAGTGGGCGTCATTGGCATCGTCATGGGCCATCAACTTCGTCGTCTTCTTGATGAACTTGTGGTAAATCGGGTGCTTTATCTGGCGCTGGATCGCCACAACGATGGACTTATCCATCTTGTCGCTTACGACGACTCCCACACGCTCCTTGCGCTTATTCCGGACTTCCATTTCTGAACTCATGTTCGATTTCGCATCCTCGATCGTTTCGATTGTCATTGGGCAGCGTGTTCTGCCGCCGCGCGCTCAGCCAGAATCGTGCTCAGGCGAGCGATTTCACGTCGCTTCTTCCGGAGAACGTCAGGGTTCTGGAGCTGCGCAATCGCATGCTGGAACCTCAGCTGCTGAACGGCCTTTTTCTCGTCGGCGATCCGCTGGCGGATCTCTTCCGAGGTGAGGTCCCGGATTTCCTTAGGCTTCATCCTTTTCCGTCCGTTTTCTTATTGACTCATCAGGTCGGGCCGAATCACGAACTTGGTCTTGATCGGGAGCTTCTGCTGCGCCAGTCGCATCGACTCTCTCGCGAGCTCTTCGGGCACGCCGCCCCCGATCTCAAACATGATTCTCCCCGGCTTCACCACGGCCACCCAGTGCTCGGGCGCGCCTTTTCCCTTACCCATCCGGGTCTCCGCCGGCTTCTTGGTAATCGGCTTATCGGGGAAAATGCGAATCCAGACTTTCCCAGTCCGCTTCATGTGCCGCGTCATCGCAATACGGGCAGCCTCGATCTGCCGGCTCGTAATCCAGGCCGGTTCTATCGCTTTGATCGCGTAATCACCGAACTCGATCTCCGTGCCGCGACCGGCCGGGCCTTTCATCCGACCCTTCTGCATCTTGCGGAATTTGCTCCGCTTCGGCATCAACATGGCGAGGTTCCTTCGTTTTATCTAAATCAGTTGGACTCTTCTTCCGACCGCTTCCGACGGCGGCGGCGGCGACGCTCGGGCGGGGCGGCTTGCGCCTGCTGAAGCGGAGACTGGGCGTTCGGGCTCAGATCGGGTTTTCCGATCACTTCGCCCAGAAAGATCCAGACTTTGACGCCGGTCGTTCCATAAATCGTGTAGGCGGTAGCCCCCGCGTAATCGATATTCGCGCGAACGGTATGCAGTGGCACACGGCCTTCCAGATACTGCTCCGAGCGGCTCATTTCGGCGCCGCCGAGACGTCCGGCCACCCGGATGCGAATGCCTTCCGCACCCATGCGCATTGCCGCGGCCAGCGACTGCTTCATTGCGCGACGGAACGAAACACGTCCCTCGAGCTGCTGAGCAATGTTCTGTGCGACGAGGCTCGCGTCGAGTTCCGGGCGCTTAATCTCGCTGATGTTGATCTGGATGTCCTTGTCGGTGAGCTGCTTGAGCTCCTCACGCAGCTTCTCGACCTCAGCGCCGCCACGGCCGATCACGACGCCCGGACGACTGGTGTGAAGCGTTAGAATGACTCGTTTCGGAGTCCGTTCGATCACAATGCGGCTGAGGCCCGCCCGCTTCAGACGTTCCCTCAAGTACGTACGGATCTTCCCGTCTTCGATCAGCTTCGCGGCGTAGTCGCCATCGGCGTACCAGTTGGAATCCCAACCTCTAATTACGCCCAGGCGAAACCCGACAGGATGCGTTTTCTGACCCAATGCTTTTCCTCGTTCTAGTGGTTATGCGTCCGATTTCGCCGCTTCCGTCGCGGCCGAGCCGACAACGACGGTCAGGTGACTCATTCGCTTCCGAATTCGATGCGCACGCCCGCGCGGCGCGGGACGCACTCGCTTGATCGCTGGAGCCTGGTCGACCTTGATCGCCCTGATCACCAGATCTTCTTCGACGACCCGCTCGTCTACCGATCGGTCCATAAGATTGTGGACCGCCGAGTGAATGGTCGACTCGACCCACCGGGCAGCTCGCTGTGGCATGTAGTGCAGCTTACTCAGGGCGTCGCCCACCTTCATCCCGCGGATGGCGTCAACTACGATCCGCATCTTTCGCGGCGAACCGTGGACGTACTTTCGTACCGCTCTTGCTTCCATGATCGATCTTCTATTCTGCGAGTATCTCTGACTACTTCTTCCGTCCCCTGGTATCCACCTTGCTGCCGGGGTGTCCGCGGAACGTCCGTGTGGGCGCAAATTCGCCGAGACGATGCCCCACCATGTTCTCCGTGATGTATATGGGGATGAACTGTTTGCCGTTATGGACGGCGAACGTGTGCCCGACGAACTCGGGCATAATCATGGAGCCGCGGCTCCACGTCTTGATCACCCGCTTCCGGCCGGCCTGATTCATCTCATCGACCCGCCGCATCAGCTTGTAGTGAACAAAGGGCCCTTTCTTAAGTGAGCGTGCCATATTCCTGCTTCTAAAGACTCAACTAACTGTTGCGGGCTGTCATTTACTTATTTCGTCTTCGGACAATGAAGCGATCCGACTCATTACGCTTCTTTCTCGTCCTATATCCTTTCGCCGGCTGACCCCAGGGCGAGCGTGGATGACCGCCGGAGGCTTTGCCTTCGCCCCCGCCCATCGGGTGATCGACCGGGTTCATCGCTACGCCGCGCGTCTGTGGGCGAACGCCCATCCAGCGCTTGCGACCTGCTTTGCCGATGTCAATGTTCATGTGATCGGGATTGCTCGTCGTTCCGATGGTCGCGACGCAGTCGATCGGCACCTGACGAACTTCACCAGACGGCAGCTTCAGCGTGGCCAGTTTGCCGGCGCGTGCGACCAGTTGCGCGAAAGTACCCGCCGACCGAGCCAGCTGCGCTCCCTTGCCCGGTTTCATCTCCACCGCATGAACGAACGTACCCAGCGGCACGTTGGCCAACGGAAGACAATTGCCGGGGTCGGGTGCGGCCGCAGGCCCGCTGACTACTTCGTTCCCGACAGACAGCTTGTCCGGCGCGACGATGTACCTTTTCTCTCCGTCGGCGTACACGAGCAGCGCAATCCGAGCCGAGCGGTTCGGATCGTATTCGATGCTTGCGACACGGGCCGGGATGCCGACCTTGTCCCTCTTGAAATCGATGACGCGGTATCGGCGCTTGTGCCCGCCGCCCCTGTGCCGCGATGTAATCCGCCCGTCAGAGTTGCGCCCGCCTGTTCTCTTCAGCGGCGCAACGAGCGACTTCTCGGGCTGCGAGCGGGTGACGTCCGCGAACGTATCAACCGACCGGCCTCGTTGTCCTGGCGTGACGGGTTTCAGGTTCCTTA
>DATKEJ010000212.1:0-8955 GCA_035512315.1 Rhodothermales bacterium
ACGATGGACGTGAGTCTGAGTGAACTCCGGGAGTTGGTGATGGACAGGGCCGAGGTCGAAGACCTGGCGGGTATACGGCTTGTAGTTGTGGAATGAGGGGATGATGCGAATCGTCCTGACTCCCTGATCGACGTAGACGGCCAGGACGTCCTGCCAGCGATTCAAGTGCGGATTAATCACCGGAACGGCCGTGAGGGATTCACTCCGCCTGCAGGCCCGCAGCAGCTCGAGGTTGTATGGATGCGGATCCTGGTAGAACACCGTGCCCAGATGCGAAACGAGCGCCGCTCTGATGTCGTGGCCATTCAGGTGCGTCTCGAGATCCTTGATCGTCTTGATGTCAAATCGCTGGAAAGGCCAATGACCGAACCAGGCATTGATGTCGATAAGCATGGCGCCTCTCATGCCAACCCGAGCAGGTCAGCCGTATTGGTGAAGAGGATCTTCTCCTTGTCCGCCTCTGAAATGTCGGCCGCGAGAATCCGCCCGAGCTGCGAAGGAATGTCGCGGATCGTCAGATCCGACCCGTACAGAATGCGCTCGGCACCCAAGTGCTCGACGGCGTACTCGACGCGGCCCGAGAAAGGGAGGTAGGCCGACGTGTCGACCCAGATGTTCGGGACGTCCTTCACCTCCAGCGTTCCCCGAAGCTCGCACGTCGTCAAATGCGCCATGATGATCTTGACGTTCGGATGCCGGCGTCC
The DNA here is from genome assembly GCA_035512315.1 of Rhodothermales bacterium. Taxonomy (GTDB): domain Bacteria; phylum Bacteroidota; class Rhodothermia; order Rhodothermales; family DATKEJ01; genus DATKEJ01. The sequence goes on from DATKEJ010000212.1 coordinate 705, forward strand.
GAGAAGCGCCGTGTCGGCAGGATCGCTGTGAAATTTGCGGGCCTTGAGCACCGTCATATCGGCGGTGTGCTGGAGCACCACGACGTCGTGCTCGGCGGCGCTGTCCATCACCGGCCCCATCACCGGATCGCGCGCATTATTGCAGATTTCGAGCTTGATGCCCTTGAACCCGTGCTCTTTCACACAGCGATTCACCTCCTTACGAACGGCTTTTGCCCCCAGCACCGGATTCAGAAAGCAGAAACCCACAAAGAAGTCGGGATGCCAATCCAGCAGCCGGCAGGTCAGGTCGTTGATGAACGACACCTGTTTCGCCGTCGGCGCAATGCCGAAACGAAGGACGTCGCCGAGAACGATCATCCGCTCGTATCCGAATTTTCTCCCGTACTCGACGATACGCTTGATCTCAGCCGGCGACTCGTTCTGCTCGAAGAGAATGGGGTGGGTGTGGACGTCGATGACTTTCATTCAATTCAAAATGCAAATTGCAAAACGCAAAATGGGTCTCACCAAAGAGACTACACCGAACGACCGAGAGGGAGGATCGTGAAGGTATGAATATTGATCGAGGGAAATGTCCTACGGGCAGGCCGCCGCTCCATGAGTCGCTCCAAACGAAATTGAGCTCGTTGGCTCTGGCCTGCCCCTACAGATAACGTTCGGAGCCGTCAGTCGGGTCGGACTTCGGACCTCTGACTTCGGACTACAATCAACTGCGCCAGATACAAATCCTGTATCGCATTTCCCACCGACTTAAACAGCGTCCGCTCATCCGTCCGCGTCCTGCCCTTCACGGCGCCTGCCACGACCTGACCCAAGTCCCCAACGATATGCGATTCGGAGATCATTCCTTTCGAAATCGGAATCAAGATATCGCCGGCCTCCTTCATGCAGCTCGCTTTGTGATCGACCACGATTCGGGACACGAGGATTAGATCCGCGCCAATCTCGGAGGCAGTCGGTCTGTGCGTACCGACGGCGTTGATGTGGACGCCCGGCCTTACGTCCTCGAGATCGAGCACCGGTGTCGTTGACGTCGTCGCGGTGCAGATGACGTCAGCCTCACGCAACACCGATCGATCGGAAGCGACGCGCACTTCCACGCCGATCCTGCGCGACATTTCGGCTGCGAAACGAGCCGCGCGGTCCGCACTCCTGCCGATGCAGTAGACACGCTCGATCGGACGAACACAGCACACGGCTTCGATCTGCGTTTCCGCCTGACGGCCCGTGCCGATAACGACGGCGATTGCCGAATCCTCTCTGGCCATTAGATCGGTCGCGAGACCCGAGCCCGCGCCCGTACGAATCGCCGTGACCGACTTCCCTTCGAGGATCGCGACAGGCGCCCCGGTGCGGGAGTCGAAATGGACGACGGTCGCCTGGACACGGTCTAGCCCGCGTTCGGGATTATCGGGGTGAACGCTTGCAACCTTGATGGTATGTCGCTCGGATGCTTTCGAGTACGCCGGCATGAAGAGTATGTCGCCCCCTGAGTCGAGCGGGATATGGGTCCTCACGGGCACGACGGCCGCCCCCGACGACAGATCGGCGAAGGCCGCCCGCATCGCCTCGATAGCCTCCCTCATTGTGCAGGCAGCATGGACCTCCTCGGCGGATATGTACGGTATTGCGCTCTTCGACATCCGCCTGTCATCTCAATAGGAAGCCATCCCGGAGTGGATCTTCGGGAGCGATCAAGAACTCGTGGCGGCCCGTAATGAACACATCGCCCTCGACCCGCGGGATCACGGCGGAGTAACCATGGAACTCCGTCTCTGCAACGATGGTCGCTGTAAACGAGCTTCCGATGATGCTTTCGATCACCGCCGGCTCTCCAACGCTCAACTCACCTCTCGCATGATGGATAGCAAGCCGGCCGCTCACACCCGTACCGGTGGGGCTCCTGTCGACCTCACCCTCCGCGAAGATGCACACATTCCTCGAGTGCGCTCCTTCAGCGACTGGAGGACCCACAAAAATCGTCCCGTACAGGAGTCCGAGGTCGGGCTCCACAGGATGGACGATTTCCCTCGAGCCGGCGACCGCTCGCTTGACCGCCATGCCGGCTCGGATCAATTCCGAAACGTTCTCGGGACCAAGATCGAGTCCAAAATCCGACGCCTTGACGTACGCGTAGTACGCCCCGCCGAATGCCAGATCGTACCGCACTTCTCCCAGATCCTCGACAAATACTTTCTGATCGAGGTCCACGACGAACGACGGAACGTTGTCAAACCACACGCTGCCCACGCTTCCCTGCTCAACCTGAGCGTGCGCGGTCACCGTGCCGGCAGGCGTATCGATCCGTAAAGTCGTCGTCGGCTCGACCTTCGGAACCATCCCCGTCTCGATGGCCACTTTCGCGACCCCGAGGATCCCGTGCCCGCACATGGTGCTGTACCCCTCGTTGTGGAGAAACAGCACCGAGAAGTCAGACCCGGATGAAACCGGAGGCATGGGGAGGCATCCGTACATGTCTGCATAGCCCCTCGGTTCCCACATGAGCGCGGTGCGCAGGCGGTCGTGATTATCGCGGACGAAGCGGCGGCGCTCGAGGACGGATGTGCCCTCCGGCCGCGGAAACCCGGAGACGATCACGCGCAGGGGTTCACCCTCGGTATGTGCGTCGATCGTCACGACCGATTCCCAACCCTGCGGGGGCTTCCACGATCGTGCGGCGTCTGGGTCGAAGCGGTGGCTCATGCACGCAAACTCCTCCGTTGAGGGATGTATGTCAAGTTGTCACCGCTCTGAATATTTTTCGCCTTCGCAACTCCCTATCCACCTCGATCGTATCCCGGCTACACCTTTTCGGAGAACGGCATGAGAAACACGTCGAAGATCACCACGCTTGTCGCACTCGTTCTCCTGGTCGTGGCCATCGTCATGCTGAAGGACGGCATCCCCGACGTGAACGTGTTTTCAGACACGATGCTTTGGATTCTCGGCGGTCTCCTCATCTGGCGATTCGTCGGAGGCGGATGCTGTTCAAGACGCGGCTGCAACACATCGGAGCCGCCGGCGGCATAAAAACGTTCCAGGTTCCGGGTTCCAGGCTCCAAGTTTCCGTCATCCCGAACTTGATCCGGGATCCAGACTGGAAACGCTACACCCCTGATCTCTGCTTTCTGATTTCTGCTTTCTGCTTTCTGCTTTGTATTCTCTGCTTTCCGCTTCCCCTTCTGCCTTGACTTAACGTCGCTTTTTCCCCAATCTCCAATTTTGATTCGGGATAGGCCTTTGAGCACTGCGTCATCTTCCCTCTCCTTTAATGCCGTTCGGTTGGTCGCGCCGGCCGTCATCGCCTGTCTGGGCGTTGCGACGATCGCTCGCGCGCAGCAGTGGGTCTCGACCGAGGGACCCTTCAGTGGAGAGGTCACCGCCGTTGCCGCCACGCCTGAGGGAACCGTGATTGCCGGGACGGCCGGAAAGGGGCTGTTCTACAGAAGCGCATCCGATCATATCTGGAGCCGGTCCGTTGCAGATACCTTCGATGGGATTACCATACACTCGATCGTGAACTTCGGCGAACAACTGGTCGCGTCGACGGCCGGCAGGGGGGTCTACCGATCGGTCGACGGGGGCGAGAACTGGGCTGGTCTGAATACCGGGCTGGGCTCACTGATCGTCCGCGCGCTTCTGGTGGCATCCGACGGCAGGTTGTATGCCGGCGGTTCGAACGGACTTTATCGCCTCTCCGGTCCTGCGAATTGGACAGCGCTTAGCGGCGGCATCGAAGGGCACGACATCCGCGCCATCGCCGAGAATTCGGAGGGCGTTATTTACGCGGGATCGTTCGGCCGCGGGATAATGCGCTCGATGGATACGGGCCTTTCGTGGGACCTCCTCGCAGACGGCCTGGCGACCACCATCACCCGCTCGCTGGCGATCAACTCGAACGACGAAGTCTTCGTTGGAACCTTCGGCGGTGACGTAGTGCAGCGATCGGATGATGGAGGCTCCACATGGGTCGCGTCGAATGAGGGATTGGTGACCACGTCGATCTGGGCGATTTCTGTTGCGCCCGACGGTACGTTCTTCGTCGGCAGCCAGCGCGACGGCATCTTCAGGTCGACAGACGGAAGGACGTGGGAACAGACGCCCGCTCCCGTCACCACGGTCAGCGGTTTCACGTTCAGCGGCGGACGCGTGTTTGCGGCGACTCGCGTGGGTCTCCTTGCCTCCAGCACATCCGGTCAGGAATGGACGCTCGAGGGAATTCCGTTCAGCCGGGTCAACACCTTGCTCGAATCCGACGGCCGCCTGCTGGCAGGCCTCGAACTTGGAGGCATCCACTATTCCGACGACCAAGGCTATACGTGGCATCCGTCCCATATGAACAACGAGGACATTCTTCGGCTCGCAGAGGACCAGGAGGGAAATCTCCTCGCTGCAACGGTAGGAGCCGGCGTACTCAGGTCGACGGACGCCGGCATTACGTGGCAGCAGATCTGGGATACCCAGCGAGTCGTCTACTCAATCACGGCCGACACCACAGGCGGAATTATAGCGAGTACCGATAGCGGTGTCTACCGTCTGGCACACGACGACACGACGTTCCGGCTGATTAGTCCGCCGGGGGTAACAATGCGGAGCGTGCTCGTCACGTCTGGCGGGACAATCCTGGCCGGGTCCGAATTTCAAAGCATTTGGCGTTCGGACAATGAAGGCGCAGAGTGGTCCCAAGTGGCGCATGCTCTGATTGGAGACCTCTGGATATGGGATCTGTCGGCCATGCCGGACGGACGGATCGCCGCCGCCACCACGGGTCTTGGCGCGTGGCTGTCAGCCGATGACGGCCTGACGTGGGCTCCCCTGCCAGGTACCGGAGACGTGGTCATGTCGGACCTGTCGCTTTCACCGAATGGAGATCTGATCGGCGTCGGGTTTTTTGGCCAGGTCTTCGTCATCCCGCGGAACTCCGACCATGCCGACGCCTTCGGTCCGCCGTTCTTGTCGACGCCGGTGGTCCGATCCGTGGCGGCGTTAACCGATGGAACGGTGCTGATAGGCACCGATCCGCTCGGTGTCCGCCGGCTCGACGGCTTGCGGATCGTGTCTACAGAGAGCTCGCCTGAAATTCCGGTGGCAGATAAGCTCGATCTCTATCCCAATCCGACGGATCGAGTGTCGGGGATTCAAGTTCGATTCGGGCACGCCGGTCCGGTGCGATGGGAGATAATCGACATCTTGGGAAGGAGGCTGGCTTTCGGAGAGCATGTCGGGGCGACAGGCGATCCTGTGTCGTTTCAAGTCGACATTTCGGACCTGAGCCCCGGAGTGTATTGGATAAGGGTTCGCGGCGAGGATTTCGACCGGGTAGGGAGTGTGGTGGTGAGGTAGCGGTGGAGAGAGGGGCTACCACCCCGCGCTTCAGCGCGGGGTTACACCGGCCAAAGGAATACTTGGGGCTTAAGCCCCGAAATGGAATTCCTCCGCTTTGTCACGATCCTCGCCGGGCTAAAGCCCGGCTCGGAGGGGCGGGTGGCGGCTCGCTGCCCCGGGCTGAAGCCCGGGGTGGTCGTCCGGCTGCCATCAGGACTGCACGATCCGCACGAACCTCCTCTTCCCCACCTTCAACACAAAGGGAGCCCGTCTCTCCAGATCAACCGTCATCTCCTCATCGGTCACCTTCGCCCCGTCGATCGAAACGGCGCTCTGTTGGATCATCCGGCGTGCCTCAGACTTAGAGGGAACCATCTCTGCCCGGTACAGGAGGTCCAGAAGGCCGATCATTCCGCCGCCAAGGTTCGACGACTTGATCTCCGGCATGTCGTCAGGCTGCTCTTTCCGGATGATCGTCCGTTCGAAGTGATCCCGAGCTGCCTTCGCGGCATCCACTCCATGGTAGAGGCGAACAATGGAGTACGCCAGCTCGTGTTTGGCATTCCGCGGATCGGATTCGGCAAGTCGCTTCAGCTCCGGGAGGCGCTCCAACCCGACGTCCGTCGCGAGCTCGAAATATCGAAAGATCAGGTTGTCGGGTATCGATAACGTCTTTCCATACATCTCTTCCGGAGGCTCCGAAATGCCGATGTAATTGTCGTACGACTTCGACATCTTCTCGACGCCGTCGGTACCCTGGAGGATCGGCATTGTGATACACACCTGCGCGTCCATTCCATTCGCCTGCTGAATGTCGCGGCCGACCAGCAGATTGAACTTCTGATCGGTGCCGCCCAGCTCGACGTCGGCCTCGATCGCAACCGAATCCTGCGCCTGGGCAAGTGGATAGAGAAACTCGTGAACCGAGATCGGCTGCCCCGATTTGTACCTGTTCTCGAAGTCGTCACGCTCGAGCATGCGGGCCACGGTGTACTTGGATGCGAGCCGGACGACATCCGTAAACGACATCGCCCCCAGCCACTCCGAATTGTAGCGCATCTGAAGCCGGGAGACGTCGAGCACGTGCCCCGCCTGGGCGACGTACGTGGCGCCATTTTCTCTCGCTTCCTCGACAGTGAGCGCGGGACGAGTCTTCGACCTTCCGCTTGGGTCGCCGATCATCCCGGTGAAGTCTCCGATGATCAGGATCGCCTGGTGGCCGAGGTCCTGGAACTGGCGCAGCTTTCGCAAGACAACGGCGTGGCCGATATGCAGGTCCGGCCGGCTCGGGTCGCAGCCCAGTTTCACGTTGAGGGGCTTCCCTGTCTTGTACGAACGCTCCAGTTTCTCGACGAGCGCGTCTTCGGGAATGATCTCCTCGACGCCTCGCCGGATCTCGTTAAGCTGGTCCTTGACCGGGGGAAAGTGTCCCGCCTTCGGTGGTTGGGGCTTGGCTCGGGTGGCTTTCATTGTACTTGAGGGACGGGATATGTGCTCATTGACCGACGATGGCTGAGTGAGATTCGCCGCCAGCTTCGGTCTCTATCCCCAAAGTCATCGAAACGGACGGTTCGGATTCTACCCGCCAGCCCCCAACGTCAACCAGGCGCGTTCGGGCCATTTGGGGTTTTGCCTGCCAGCCCCCAACGTCAACCGGGCGCGTTCGGGCCGTTTGGGGTCTTCCCCGCCAGCCCCCAACGTCAATCAGGCGCGTTGGGGCCATTTGGGGTTTTGCCTGCCAGGCACCCTCCACCGGTGACCGTTTCAACGGTTTCCCATCTAGCTCCTCGGACGGCCTCACACGGTTGAAACCGTGCTCGGAAAGAGTTTTTGCGCTTGGTAACCCCGCGATGAATCGCGGGGCTGGCAGGTAACATGACCGCATGTTCGACTCCTCTCCACGAGCGCCGTCCTTTTGAAACAGCGTTCTTTGCGGCTTTGCGCGAGAGAATCTTTCCATTATCTATTCCTCGCGTCCTTCAATACACGGTCCAGGCTCCTGCGGCTGTCGCGCGCCGAGATATCGGCTCTCTTGTCGAACTGCTTCTTGCCTCGGGCGACCCCAATTTCCACTTTTGCGAGTCCTCGTTTGAAGTAAACGCTGAGCGGGACCAACGTAAATCCCTTCTGATCCACCGCCTTCTTCAGCTTCGCGATCTCGCGACGATGGAGCAGAAGCCTTCGCGGTCGCATCGGCTCATGATTGGTATCCGATCCGTGCTTGTACGGGGAGATGTGACAGTTGACGAGCGTGACCTCGCCTTTTTCTATCGTACAGTAGGCGTCCTGCAGGTTGATCTTGCTGTCGCGAATTGATTTCACCTCGGTACCCTGGAGGGCGATGCCGGCCTCAAATCGCTCCCCGATGTGGTATTCGTAGCGGGCCTTCCTGTTCGTGGCGACGACCTTCTCTCCTTCCATGACGGCACCTGTCAATTTTGAGTCGCCATCAATCGGAGAGCCGGGATATCGTCGAGGATTCCGACATAGAACAAGTAATGAGCCAGTTCATCGATGCCTTCAGACACCTCCGGATCGTAGGTCGCCAGAAGATCGGCGCGAGCGCCAGGCTCTTCGGTCGACTGCGAGCCGGGCGTCTTGCGATCGGAGATCAAGGCGGAGGCGAGCTCATCCTGTACGGCAGCGAGCGCGGCGTCGGGAATGGTCCCCGGCCTGACTGCAAAAAAGCCCCACGCGAGCGGGGTCCCGGTCAATTCGAACCACTCGAGTCCGATGTCGACTAATGTCTCTCCGCCCGCGTCGGCAGCGTCGGCTCCGAACAGCAGCATGCTGTCGGCCTCCCCATCGCGAACCATCGTTGTTCGGCAGTCATACTGCTCGCGCAGCACGGCGGAGGCAAGACCGTAGAACGGCTCCGCGTCCGGCGTCGGTCGGATGGTACGGATCTCAACCACCGGTCGGC
>DATKEJ010000213.1:0-3254 GCA_035512315.1 Rhodothermales bacterium
AATCATCACCTTCCCACTCGAAGTGACCACGGCGCTCCCAAATCCTCCGACATCGATCCCCAGGATCGGCTCTTCAACGATTGGAGGCTCCAATGCCCCGTTTCCCCATTCGTTCAAGGTCGGGAACGGAACGGCAACAGCCACGTAAAAGACAGTGGTTGAAACGCCGACGGAACCGCCGGAGACAATCGCCTCGTAGTATCCCGCATCGGCGGAGGACGCGCTCTCCAACTCGAGGACCGGACCCGTAACCCCGGGAATCGGAATGCGGTTGTGTCGCCATTCGAAAGTGTAGGCCGCCGCGCCATCGGTCTCGACTTCGAACGCAACCGTCTCTCCCACTTCGATGCCTCGCGACTTCGGTCGAACTGTGATCGCGGAGCGAAGGGTAACATTGACCGCCGCACTTCCCGATTCGACCGAGCCGGCTGGATTGCTGACCACCACGGAATAGGAGCCGTCGTGCTCGACCTGCGCACTTGCGATCGTCAGCAGTGGGCCGTCTGCGCCCGTGTAGCCGTAGTCATTCGAGATCGCGACTCCATCCTTCATCCATTGGTAGATCAAGGTCCCCGTTCCGGTTGCCCCAACCTCAAGCACAACCATGGCGTCCGTGTCTACATCGGCCCCTGATGGATGTGAGACGATTGACGGAAGGATCGCTCGAACAATCGCCACAGAGAATTCCGATCCCGCCGCAATGCCGAACACCTGCTCTTCGAGTTCCGGCACATCCCTCTGTCCCTTGTCGTTCGCGCCCCATGTGACGATCGTGCCGTCCGACTTGAGCGCCATGCTGAACTTGTCGCCAGCGGCAATCGCCATGACGCTGTTGAGCCCCATGGGCACGTCGCACTGCCCGGAAGCGTTCGCTCCCCACGCCACAACAGTGCCGTCCGCCTTGAGAGCGAGGCTGTGACCGGACTGGGCGTCGCCGCCAGCGGCAATCGCGGTGACGTTGCTCAATCCCGGTGGCGGTGCATCTGCACCCGCGCTAGAGTCGCCCCAACCGACGACCGTGCCATCCTCCTTCAGGGCCAGAAAGTGTTTTCCCCCTGCCGCGACTGCCACGACGTCCTTCAAACCATTGGGCGGCGAGAGGTCCTTCCCTTCGCCCCACGAAACAACTCTCCTGTTTGAGAGGAGTGCGATGCTTCGATCAACGCCGGCATCGATTGCAATCAATGGAAGGAAGGTTCGGACACCCTCCCACGCGACTGGGTATACACCGTAGATGTTCGGAGCATCCCCCCAAGTTCCGAGCGTGCCTCCTCTCAGGAGTCGAAGGACATGATTGGGAGCTGCAGCAACCGCCACTGCGCCGGTGTGGGAATAGACGCCCGGTGGCTGATCACCCGGAATGTCGCCCCAGGCGTAAAGGTCTTCCTGCGATGTAAGGCCCAGGACGTATTTGGCTGCGGCGTCGACATCGATCAAATCCCCGTTGAACGCTGGGATCACACCCTGGCCACTCGAGTTATCACCAGTCACGACGACCGCCAAATCCGGCGGGACCACGTGCAGGAAAAAGAATGAGGATGACGACCCGTTGGAATTCGTGGCTACGACCTCGTAGAGACCGGTGTCATCCAGAGTCGCAGGTCCGATATTCAGCGCTGGATCAGTCTTCCCTGGGAGGGCTACTCCATTCCGTTTCCAAACAAAGGTGATGCCATACGGGTTATCGATCCCCGCCCCGACCACCACCTGCTCTCCTTCTACGACTCTGCTTGTGCTTGGCGGTGAATTGAAAATCGGCGGAGAAAGCATAATTGCTGGCCGCAGATCGAAGATCAGTTGAATCGTCCCAACGTAGCCGCCCCATCCGTCGACCGCGAAATAGTAGGTTGTGCCCGCGTTGACGTTTATCAGGACGTTGCTCCAGCGGATCACTCCCGACTCCACATCATCGTTGATCATCAGCTCCGTGAGGTCGCCCAAGGATGTTCCAGTGTAGGCCCCAAGCAAGGTGTCGAAACTGCTCCCCACCGTCTTGACAAGGAGCGAACCAGTGACGTCTGCGGTCCACTTCCACCACACGGTCCGCCCCCCGGGGTCGTCAGGATCAAGGCTCGGTTCACCTGATTCAGAGCTGGCCGCGACATTGGTTCCGAATCGCCACTCGTCGGCGTTCGGCACGATGTAGAGCTCCCTCGCGTCGGCAAAGTTGTCGTTTGTCGGATGGAATCCCGGATACCCGTAAAGCGCCTGGGCTCCCGCCACGTCGTCGGGTTGAGGCCCTTCAACCGAGGGTGAGTAGCTCACGACACTGTTCATCAGGAAGTCGCCGAAGCGCCTTGGGATCGCCTCGTCCGGATGGTCGAGGCCGAGAACGTGGCCAAGTTCGTGGGCAGCCACTCGTCGGATGTCCTGGGAGGAACCGCTCTGCCCACCGCGGAACGAGTCCCACTGATAGGCTGTATTGAAGACGATGTCGGACTCTGAGACGGTGTTTCCATCCTCAAAGGAAATCGTCACCGCGAGGGTGAAGTCGTCGAATGGGAAGCTCTCGCCATCGACGTTGATCGCGCTGTCCATGACGATCTCGCTTGTGCCGTCCCAAATTCCGTAGGAGCCCGGCGCCGTGGGCGTTCCGACAAACTGCACGGTGCCTAGGTGCTGGTTCCATTCCTGCATCGCGGCGAGCACACTCTGCACCTGAGTTTTGCCGTCGGTGAGGGCCTGGCTGTTGTTCAGCTTTACCCGCATCGGAATCGTGCCCTCCCGCCACGTGCTCACCATGCCGGTATCGTCGAGGATGAAGACATAGGCGGACGCAGCAGCAGTGAGCGCGAGTGCCGCGGCGACGGAGGTGAGGCGGGAGAGAATTCCCCTACTTTTCATTCGGTCTCCTCCCTCCAGACTTCACTGCCGCTCGGATCTTTGCGGCGAAATCTTCCGGACTCATCGCTTCGGTCAGCGCGTTCTCATGGTGTGCGTCTTCCTTATCTTTGCCGGTCGCGTGCGCTCCATGATCCATATTCCCCGAAACTTCCCTCGTGTCCTTCAGCGGTGCGCGGTTGTTGCGCATCACGTAGCCGCGGCCGGTCGCCTTGTCGCGCGCGATTGGGTAGCGGCCGTGCATGAGTGCGGTGAGGGGATTGAACACCTTGCCGTTGTCGCGGATGAAGAGGATGTCCTCGTCGCCCACGACAAACTCCGGCGCGCCGCTTACGACCATTCGCTTGTCGCCGACGCGGCCCCCGAGCATCCGCAGCACGAGCGGCGAAGGCGGATCGCCCGTGATCACTTCC
>DATKEJ010000214.1:0-3518 GCA_035512315.1 Rhodothermales bacterium
CGTTCTCGATGTTGCGGCTGTGCCCAAGCATGGCCTGGACGGCACTGATCGTGACCGTCGTGTAGAAATCGTCGGCCACGCGCCGGAACTCCCCGCTCTCGCTGACCCTGAACGTTACGAACAGGTCACTGCGACTTCTGGCGGTCGGCGCTCCGCGCCCCTTGAGGCGGATCTTGAACCCGTCGCGGACCCCCCTGGGAATCGAGAGGCTTACGCGCTCGCCGTCGGGAAGCGCAACCTTCAGCTTCCCGCCCTTGAGCGACTGCTCGAATGAGAGTTGAACAATGGTCTCAGTCGGTTTGGATCTTACGCGCCGTCCGCTTTGCTCCTGCGCTTGGTCCCCTCCGAAAAATCGACTGAAAACGTCGCCGAGTCCGCCGTCTCCAAACTGATCCTCGCCCTGGCCGGCGCCGCCGAACTCCGTCCGAACGTAACTGCCGTCCGGGGCACGATAGAACCTCGTACCGCCCTCAGTCGAGAAGAAGTCATCGAAAGAGCCCGATCCGAACGGGTTCTTTTTCATGGCGTCATACTTCTTCCTCTTCTCCGAATCAGACAGGATCTCGTATGCCTCCTGAATCTCCTTGAACTTCCGCTCGGATTCCTTGTCGTCAGGATTCTTGTCAGGGTGGTATTTGCGTGCCAGTCCGCGATACGCCTTCTTAATGGCAGCCGCGTCGGCCGTCTCTTCGACACCCAATATTTCGTAGAAGTCCTTCATCCTGCCTTCCGGCGTGAGGTCTGTGCGCGCCACGCCATTATATTCCATGCACAGGAATCGTTCCATCGCACCATCCTGCCACTCTGACACACATAGGGAATATCGTGCCCCATATCAACAGGCTCCTGGTCGCGAATCGAGGAGAAATCGCCGTTCGGGTCATGCGGACGTGCAACGAGTTGGGGATCACGAGCATCGCCGTGTTCAGCGAGGCCGATCGTGGGGCGCTCCACGTCAGGATGGCTGACGAGGCATATCTCATCGGTCCCGCCCCAGCCCATTCGTCGTACCTGAACATACAGGCAGTTGTCGATACGGCAGTGCAGGCGAAAGTCGATGCTGTTCACCCCGGCTACGGCTTTCTGTCGGAGAACCCTGAGTTCGCGGCCCGATGCATTGAGGCGGGCATCATCTTCGTCGGACCACCTGTTGAAGCGATCCGTGCGATGGGTGACAAGACGGAGGCCCGGAAGCTAATGCTGGCCGCAGGCGTCCCGATGGCGCCCGGCACGCCGGATGCGGTTTCAACGGCCGGGGAGGCGCGTGCAGCGGCCGAAGCGATCGGATTTCCACTTCTGATCAAGGCAGCCGCCGGAGGCGGCGGGAAAGGAATGCGCATCGTCCGTTCTCACGACGATTTGAAGAGCTCGCTCGAATCAGCGACGAGAGAGGCTGCCGCTGCGTTCGGAGACGGTCGCGTCTACATCGAGAAGTACCTCGAGCGACCGAAGCATGTCGAGATCCAAATCATGGCGGACATGCACGGGAACGTAGTTCATCTCTACGAACGCGAGTGCTCGATCCAGCGACGTCACCAGAAGATCGTCGAAGAGTGCCCCTCGCCGGCGGTCGACGAAACTCTTCGAAACGCCATGGGCGAGGCTGCGAGGAAAGCTGCCCAGGCCTGCGGATATGTCGGGGCCGGGACCGTCGAGTTTCTGTTAGACGGACGCGACTTCTTCTTCATGGAGATGAACACACGCCTCCAGGTCGAGCACCCTGTCACGGAGATGGTGACAGGCACCGACCTCGTCGCAGAGCAGATTCGCGTAGCGGAGGGCGAACACCTCTCCTTTAGCCAGAAAGATCTGTCAATGAACGGACATGCGATCGAGTGCCGTGTGTACGCGGAGGATCCAATGACGGGATTCCTGCCCGATCCCGGCCCTGTGGTGCGACACGCGCCTCCGGCCGGTATCGGAGTCAGAGTGGATGCCGGGGTTGACGAGGGAAGCGAGATTCCCCTACACTACGACCCGATGATTTCGAAGGTCGTCGCGTGGGGCAGGACACGTGAAGAGGCTATTCGACGGATGAAGCGAGCGCTCGGTGAGTACCGACTTGCCGGTGTGCAGACGACAATTCCTTTCTGCCGGTTCGTTTTGGATCACCCGGCGTTTCGCGACGGCACGTTCTCGACTCATTTCATCGAAGACTTCTTTTCGCCGGATGCCCTTGCAGGCGACGTGCAGGATCGAAACCTTGCATCAGCTGTGGCCACGGCGCTGGTGGCTCGACGGAATGGCGCCTCCTTGGAGTCCAGCGGAGTGGAATCCGGCGGATGGAGTGACTGGGCCGTCCGGCGCCGACGGAGTGGTCGACGGCGTTAGTCGGTCCTACTCTCGCCGAGGGATTCGTTTCTCCGCGCAAGCCTGACGTTTCGCGCAAACCCGAGCGGGCGGGCACGACTGATCGCGCTCCGGGAGAAGCGCTCCTCGAACTCCGACGCCGTCAGATGAGACCAGTCCTCAAGGGTTGTCGATTCAAGGTTGGCAGCGGGGAGGTACGCGGGCTCGGTCGTGGTTGGACTGAACTTGTTCCACGGGCAGACATCCTGACAAACGTCGCATCCAAAAATCCAGTTGCCCATGCGATCCGAGAGGTCGGTCCTGATGTCGTCTTCCCTGTGCTCGATAGTCAGGTAAGATATGCAGCGATTGGCGTCGACGACGTATGGCTCGACGATCGCATCAGTGGGGCACGCGTCGATGCAGCGCGTGCAAGTCCCACAGTGATCCGGAATCGGACCGTCGGCATCGAGTTCTACGTCGCAGATGATCTCGCCAAGGAAGAACCACGATCCGAGTTTTGTATTCAGGAGATTCGAGTGTTTTCCGATCCAGCCGAGACCACTTCGAGCGGCCCAGGCTTTGTCCATGACGGGCGCTGAATCGACGAAGACTCTCCCTGCGACTTGCCCGACCTGTCGTCCGATCCAGTCGAAGAGGATGTGGAGGCGATCCTTGACGACGACGTGGTAGTCCTCTCCCCACGCATAGCGGCTGACGCGGCCGATCTCGAGGGAGTCGGGCTGTTCGATTGCCTGGTAGTAAACGTCCATCACCGATATGATCGACTTGGCGCCGGGCACGAGCTTTCGGGGATCGATCCGTTTGTCGAAGTGGTGTTCCATCCACGACATCGTGCCGTGATAGCCCCGGTTGAGCCAGGTTTCGAGGCGTCTGGCCTCCTCCGACAGTTCTTCGGCTTTGGAGACGCCGCACGCCTCGAAGCCGAGCGAGCGCGCCTTCGCTTTGACGTCGGCGGAGGTGAGGGTACTGGTGTGACGATTGTCCTCTTCTGACATTCCGACGAATCCGAAACGAAATACGGGTCTGCCCGACGTGGGCAGACCCGTATCCCTTTGTTCTTTCCAACCACCCTGTCATCCCGAGCGCAGCGAGTGATCGCTCCTTCGTCGGGATGACGGGGGGTCAGTCGACCCTATTGGAAGCTGTCGACGATGATCGAGTCGACCCTGCGGTTCCGGCGTCCGTCGATGCCTTTGCCCGCAAGC
>DATKEJ010000215.1:0-3611 GCA_035512315.1 Rhodothermales bacterium
CCAGCCGTGGGCTCATCGAGCAGAAGGAGCGTCGGATGATGAAGGAGCGCCCTCGCAAGCGCCAGGCGCTGTCTCATGCCCTTGCTCCACTTGCCGACCGGTTCGGTCCGGCGATCCCACAGGCCGATCTCCCGCAGGAGCTCCTCGATGCGCGTACGGCGAGTTGGGTGGGGCAACTTCCACACCCTGCCGACGAAGTCCAGATTTTCTTCCGCGGTCAGCTGCTCATAAAGTCCGGTATGCTCAAGAAGTGCCCCGACGCGGGTCCTGATCTGCTGGCCTTCCTTCTGGGTATCCAGTCCGAGCACCTCCGCCCGGCCGGAGGTCGGCTGCAATAAACCGAGAAGCAGCCTGATGGTCGTCGTTTTCCCGGCGCCATTGGGGCCCAGCAACCCAAACAGGGTGCCCTGCGGCACCTCGAGCGACAGTGAGTCGATCGCCCTGATTGCGCCGAAGTCTCGCGTCAAAGCCTCCGTTCGAAGCGCTGGCGGCTGCATTGAGTGGGGTGTTTTCCAGGTCGAGATTTCGTGATCGACCGCGAAATATACCACCTAGAACTCGAACTCCAGCCCAAGAATCGGCAGCGTGCCGAACTGCTCCACCTCCTGAACACGCGCGTCGACCTCGTTCCAGTAGTACCCGGCGACATTGTGCCGTCCGTAGACGTTCCAGACGCTCAAATAGACGATGAGACTCGACGACCGGAAGTGGAATCGACGATCGAACCGGATGCTGAGCGAGTGATAGTCGGGCATGCGCAGGCCGTTTATCAGCGAGTCGTCGTAAATCCCGGTCTGGGCTTCCGCTGAGGCTTCTTCGTCGAACGGAGTGTACGGGGCCCCACCCGCGTACAGCCATCGGAGGCTGAATTCCCAGCGTTCGTTCGGCTTGTATCCTCCTTGGACCGTTGCCATCAGCCGATTGTCGGTTACCCGCGGCCGCCACCGAGTTTCGAGGTCTCGATAACGGGATCTCGAGAAGGAGGCACTAGCCAGTCCGTAGATCCGTTCGGCGAGCTTCTTTTGAACCATTGTCTCAACCCCGAGAGATCTGGCGTAGCCTTCGGGCTCGATCGCCGGATGGCCGCCAAAGCTCTCGAACGAGCCATTCGTGTAGAAGAGCTCGTCCATCATGAACAGCGCGGGCTGGGTCGGATCTACCGGGAAGTCGCGGTACTCCTTCAGAAAGCCTTCGACGGTCA
Source organism: Rhodothermales bacterium (assembly GCA_035512315.1). Taxonomy (GTDB): domain Bacteria; phylum Bacteroidota; class Rhodothermia; order Rhodothermales; family DATKEJ01; genus DATKEJ01. The sequence continues at coordinate 1,202 of DATKEJ010000215.1, forward strand.
GCTTCGTGTCCTCGTTGAGCAGCCGGCTCGCACTCGCGACGGCATGCCACGCGGTCATATCCGGAAGCTCGTTGTGCGACGGTGACTGGGCGAGCAACGCGGCCGGCAGGCGCTGCACATACTTTCCGCCGGCCAGCGAGAAGCTGGTGAGGAGATCGACGTCGAGGGTGGCCGCCAAACGGGGCGAGATCTCGACCTGCCCGTTCGCCGAGCCATAGTCAACACGGAAGCCGGGCGAAATACTCAGGGCCGGCAGAAGGCGCAGAGAATAGGTGCCAAACACGCCGGCGCCCCCGGTGCGAATCCGGTCATGAACCTGAAGCGCCGGCTGCGCCTGACCGAAGGGATCGGTTTCGGCTGCGAACAAGAGTTCGTAATCGCCGAACTCAAACTCGGCGTCCGCTCCGAACTCCACCGAGTGGTCGCCGCTAACCAGCGACGTTACTTGACGAAACCGAAGCACGCTTTCCCTCGAGTGATTCTCGTGAAGCGAGCGGCCTGTAAGCGTTTCGAATGAATCGATCTCGCTCCGATTCGACCCAAACGACGCATAGGTGGTTATAAAGCCTTTGGTGCCAATCAGATATCGCCAAGACAGTCCGATCGACCCGAGGGTATAATCCGCATCGCCGAACGTGTTTTCGTCCTCGTCAATGGCGCTCTCACGATCAATGCCGCTAATGTCGATGCCAAGGATGCCAAGGAGCGACAGGCGGCTTTTCGGTGACAGATTCGCCACCGCTTTTCCCTGAACGTCGCCGTAAATCGGCACGGCATCGACCTCGTCGCCCATGAGGTGATTAACCAGGAAGTCGAGATAACTTCGACGCGCCGACAGAATCCAGGAACTCCCGTTCGAATCGAGAGGGCCCTCGGCGACGAATCCGAAACCTCCCAGGTTGAGATCGAGCTGCATCTCCGTCTCATCCCGATTCCCGTCCCGGAATGTAATGTCCATGACGGATGACAGGCGATTGCCATGGCTGCTCGAGAATCCGCCCGACTGAAACTGGACGTCACGGATCAGGTCCGGATTGATCAATCCGATCGCCCCGCCGGAGGAACCCTGGGTCGGAAAATGGTTGATATTCTGGATCTGAATGCCGTCGACGTAGAAGGCATTCTCGACCGGACTTCCGCCGCGCACGACGAGGCCGTTACGCAGGTCGTTGACCTTTGCAACGCTTGGCAGGCTACTCATCGCGCGGCTGACGTCTCCCGCGGCGCCGGGCGCGCGGCGGATCTCCTCGGCATCACGTGCGGTGATGCTGACGGCATTGCGGGTCCCGGAGAATGCTCCGGCTGTCACGACTGCCTCGACGCCGCCCAGAACTGCGGGCTCGAGCTCTGCGTCGACGTATGTGATTCTGTCCGGTCGGACGACGACGTCCGTTCTCGTGACAGCTTCGTATCCAACGAAAGTGAACCGCAGCACGTACGCGCCGGCGGGGAGGTTGTCTATGCTGAAACGGCCATCCGACCCCGAGGCGGCGCCGCGGTCCAACGATTGGATGAAGACCGTGGCTCCCGGTAGGGCGTGCTTGGTGCGGGCATCGCCGACGGCGCCTGCGATCGAGCCGCGCGGCTGCGCGGATAGCGGCACGGTGGTGAGGATGGCGGCAACCGCTATGAATGCACGGAATGTGGCGTGTCTGGGCATTTGCTGATCAGTCTCCGATTGAGTTCGGAGCCGATCTTAGGCCGGAACACGGGTGCAACTCGACCGGGCCGGTGGGACTGGACTAGATAAAATTGAAACGCTAAACGAGAAACGCTAAACGAGAAACGCTAAACGCCCCTAGCCAGTACGTCCGTGCAAAGCGGTCAAGAATAATGAACCTCCGGCTTCCGCTCCGTCCGACTCTTCCCGGATGCGTCGAGACCGGGATCCTGAGGTCAAGTCAATGCCTTTCACCGGCGATCTGCTTTCGAAATTCCGACGGGGTGCATCCGGCCATCTTTTTGAACACGGCGTTGAATGATGACTTCGAGTTGAAGCCCGCGTCGAGCCCGATGGACAGAAGCGTGAGCGATGACGCTTTGTCGTCGCGAATTCGCCGTTTCACTTCTTCGATCCGGTACTCATTGATAAAGTCGTAGAAATTGACGCCCAGCCTCGAATTGATTACCTGAGACAGGTTGTGGGGTGAGATTCCGAGGTGGTCGGCCAATTGGGGCAGGGTGAGTTCCGGATCTCTGTATGGCGAGGCCGTTTCCATGAGATCAAGCAGCCGAGACTCGATTTCTCGACCCTGACCTTCATCCAAGCCCGATCTGACATAGGAGATTGGCGCGGCATCCTCGTCGTCGGAAGTGATTACGGAGCCGAAAATCTCGGGCTGTCGCAGGCCCAGGTAACCGATCGCGTAAACGTAAGCCGCTATCACGAGCGACACGAGGTCGGAGTACC